>WGED01000500.1 GCA_015492915.1 Cyclobacteriaceae bacterium | reverse complement strand
ATTCTACACCCATATATCAAAATTCCGTAAACGATATAAGGATTTACAATCCACATAATAACTGTTTTGGAAATATCAGGGTGTAGTTGCAAACTACACCCAGCATCAATTTATGATTGACATGACAGTCCGGATTATCAGGTTTTCAGATACCAGTATGCTCCGACTTTTTTAAGTGCCAGATCCCTCTCACTGTTTATTTTGCCTTTGGGATACCGTGCTTCCGTTTTTTCACTATTCATTTCGGGCTTGATCTTTTGAGCATTTTTCAGAGCCACTAAAATTTTTTCAACGTTTTTGCTGTCTTTAGCTGCAAAATTTTCAACAAAATCATCAATGGCATACATACTCAATACCCTTTGCAACGTTTCCGGGTCGAAATAATTTTCAATGAACTGCTTGTACTGCTTGCTTTCCAACAGGTTGATCATATCGGCAACGGCTGTTTCAGGATTTAATCTTGGATCACCTTTCGATGATGATACAGTAGTCTTACAGGATGAAAAGCTGATGAGGGTAACGGCAATGATTAGCAATAATTGTTTCATGGTTTTTAAGGATTAAAGTGTTTTCCTTAGTAGCGGAAGAAGCAATGAGGTAAACATTGATGATGAAAATAATTCAATCACCAGCTTATTACTTAAATTCTCAAACTGCCCGGGTTTGATCATCGTGAAAGCAACCTTAAAAAAATATTGCACTTTAGTAGCCTTTTATTGCAGGAATCTATTAACTTGTAGTTCTCTATAGTTGGCAAACGTGTCGGATTGTATTTATCTGCACCTTTTTTTCACAACCACCAAGCTTAAATCGGTTATACTAACTTATAATGCCTGAAATTTCATGAGATATTTCTTGGGGTTGTTTCTATTAATACTGACAGGACAATCTGCCGTTTACGGATCAGGCCAGCCTCCGAATTTCATAATCTTCATAGGTGACGATATCAGTTGGAATGATCTGGGGTGTTATGGTCATCCGACGATTAAGTCACCCAATATTGATAAACTGGCGGCTGAAGGGATACGTTTTACAAATGCTTATCTGACCGCCAGTTCGTGCAGTCCGAGCCGGTGCAGCATCATCTCAGGCCGATATCCTCATAACACCGGCGCTGCTGAACTGCATACGCCTTTACCTCCGGACATTCCAACGTTTCCGGATAAGTTAAAAAAAGCAGGATATTATACTGTCTCTTCCGGAAAGTGGCACATGGGGCCCGATGCAAAAAAGGGTTTTGATAAGGTTATTGAGGAACCTTTCGATACCGGCGGTGAACAACACTGGCTTGAAACTGTGCAGGACAGGCCAATAGATAAGCCGTTTTTCTTCTGGTTTGCCTCGCACGATGCACACCGCGGTTGGCAGGCAGATGATTTCGGCATTCCGCACGATCCTGCCAATGCTGTCATTCCACCATACCTCGCCGATGCACCGGCAACACGCAAAGACCTGGCTTCTTATTACAATGAAATTCAACGATTCGATCATTTTATCGGCAGGGTGGTCGCTGAGCTTCGGAAACAAGGCGCATTAAAAAATACCCTGATACTCATAATGGCTGATAACGGTAGACCCTTTCCAAGGTGTAAAACAAGGGCTTATGACAGCGGCATGAGAACTCCCTTCATTATTCACTGGCCGGCAGGTATTGCTGAAAAGGGGATCGTGAGCAACAGCCTGATAAGCGTCATCGATATCGCACCGACATTGCTGGATCTTGCAGGGCTGTCTCAGGGTAATACCTTCCAGGGGATTAGTTTCGCAGGGATATTAAAAAATCCTGATTTGGAGCATCGTAAATACGTTTTTTCCGAACATAACTGGCATGATTACGAGGCGCATGAACGGATGGTGAGGACGAAACATTTCCTCTACGTTGTCAATTACCGGCCTCAGTTTAGCAACCAGGGACCGGCAGACTCGAATACCTCTCCATCGTATGCCGATCTGAAAGCAGTCAGGGATCGTGGTGAATTATCAGCTGCACAGGCAGATGTATTTATGAAACCAAGGCCGCATGAAGAGTTGTTTGATTGCATCGACGATCCTATGCAACTCACCAATATTGCTTCAAGACCGGAATACGGTCATGTGCTCAGGGACTTTCGAAGTATCATGCATTTATGGATGACGGAAACCGGGGATAATGTGCCGGACAACCTCACACCTTCGTGGTATGATCCTGAAACGGGGCATGATCTGGGCAAGCCACATGTGCGGGGCGAGATGCCGGGAGCTAAAACACATGCCATGAAAAACAACAGCAAAGGACCTTTTTGATAATGTGAAGACTAAAATGATGAAAAAACCATAACACAATTGAAAATTAAAATAACTACAACTATGAAAAGTAAAGTTTACATTCTGTCAGCATTGTTCTGTTTGATAGTTATTTCCAATGTCTCAGGACAGAAAAAATCTTTCGATGAAATTGACGGGGCAGACATCAAAGTGTACAAAACCGTCGATGGGTATGATCTGAAGATGAACATTTTGTACCCCAAAGATTTTAAAAAAGGCAAACGGTATCCTGCGGTCGTATTCTTTTTCGGCGGAGGATGGCATGGTGGTGATGTACATCAGTTTGAACAACACTGTCGGTATTTTGCCTCAAAAGGTATGGTCGCCATGGCAGCCAATTACAGGGTAAAATCAAGAAATAATACCACCCCGTTCGATGCGGTGGAAGACGCCAAATCTGCTGTCCGGTGGATCAGGGAGCATGCCAATGAGCTTGGCGTCAAAAAGAATCAGATTGTTGTTGCAGGCGGTTCTGCAGGCGGACACATTGCTGCATGCACAGGCATCATTTCGGGATTTGAAGCCCCGGGAGAAAACCTGAGTGTCAGTTCGAAACCGAATGCACTTGTTTTGTTCAACCCTGTCATTAACACGATGCCAAATGGATACGGAAATAAAAAAATCGGCGAAAACGCCCAGGCTATTTCACCGGCACATCATGTCGTATCAAAGCTGCCACCGACATTGATTTTTCACGGCACAGAGGATAAAACGGTGCCTTATGAAAATATCGTTGATTTCCAGAATAAAATGGAGCAGGAGGGAAATATTTGCTATGTAGTACCATTTGAAGGGCAGGGGCATGGATTTTTTAATTATGGAAAATCAGATAATCTGTATTACGAAATTACCGTGGAGAAAATGGAATCATTTTTAATCGAACTCAGATATCTGAATCCTTTTCTGGTATTTAAGAGGTAATATATAAAACTTCGGATTATTTGACATCACTCCGCGCTGATGCAATGATTTTTCTTGTTTCAGCCATGAATTCGTTAATGGTTTCGAGGGAATACCGGCTGGTCTCAACAGCAGGATGGATGACCAGTTCAACTTTGCCCGGGAAAAGGTCGTAAGTATTTGTTCGCCATACTTTATCTGTCCCGTTGATAGTAATCGGAAGGATAGGCAGGTCAAGATCAAATGCGAGCCGGAACGCGCCTTTCTTAAATGGCAGTAACTCACTCGTCCTGCTCCTGGTACCTTCGGGGAAGAAGACCACCGATGTGCCGTCTTTTATCTTTTCACGCACTTTGTTGATCGATTCTATGGCTTTTTGGGTATTTGACCGGTCTATAAAGATGTGACCGATAGTGGCACTGCCAAAGCCTACACCGGGGATCTTTCGGACCTCCTTTTTCATCACCCATTTAAAGTCAATTCCCAACCATCCGTACAGGGCAAAAATATCAATATTGCTCAGGTGATTGGCGACGATGACATAAGACTGTTTTTTATCCACATTCTTCCTTCCTCTTATTTTTATAAAAAAGGGAATAATAAATGTATTGAGTCTGGCCCACATCACACCTCCATAATAACTCCCGGCTTTTTCACTGATGAATTTTGAAAGCAATACAGCCAGAATGGCGAAAAAGATGCTGTCGATAAACATAAACGGAAATACAAACAACCATTTATACGGTTGGTAAAAGGTCCATAAAATTTTTTTCGCTGCTTTGCTCATTGTTCCAACTGGATAAAAGACAATCCCGCCTTCCTTGCAATTTATTGAATTTTGCCATAATGCCATTAAATGCGGTTAGTCATGAACAGTCGAAAAAACAGACTGAATAATTCAAGCAATTTGGTTAAATTCACAGGATTGAAAATCAGGCTAACCGGATGATGAACCATAATGCGCTATTATAGTGACGAGTCAAACGTGAACGAAGTGCCTGATTTTGAAGTAATTTAAGCTCGGAATAGAAAGGTTATTGAGAATTTTGGGTTGAACAAAAACCATAAAACTATGAATGCACACGAAATAGACTATAAGATCTTCGGAGATGATATGCAGTTTATCGAGATCGAGCTCGATCCGCAGGAAACAGTAGTGGCTGAGCCCGGCGCTATGATGATGATGGACGAGGCAATAGAGATGAAGACATTGTTTGGGGATGGCAGTGATAAAGAATCGGGCTTGCTTGGGAAAATTTTTTCAGCCGGAAAGCGGGTGCTGACAGGTGAAAATCTCTTTGTGACGGCTTTCACCAATATAGGGCAGGGCAAAAAGCATGTCTCTTTTTCAGCGCCATATCCCGGCAAGATTATTCCGGTCGATCTCATGAAATTTGACGGAAAAGTCATATGCCAGAAAGATGCTTTCCTGTGTGCCGCCAAGGGCGTTTCAATTGGCATAGAGTTTACTAAAAAGTTAGGGGCAGGTTTCTTTGGTGGCGAGGGATTTATTCTTCAAAAGCTTGAAGGAGACGGGATGGCATTCATACATGCCGGCGGCACTCTTTATGAGAGACAACTTCAGCCGGGTGAAGTACTGAAAGTCGATACAGGTTGCCTGGTGGCTTTTACCGCTACAGTTGATTATGATATCCAGTTTGTAGGCGGTATCAAAAATGCATTCTTCGGAGGTGAGGGAATATTTCTGGCCCGTATGCAGGGCCCCGGGTCAGTGTGGGTACAGTCCATGCCATTCAGTCGGCTGGCAGACCGAATCATTGCCTCGGCGCCAAGCCAGGGAGGCAAACGCCGCGGTGAGGGGAGTATTCTCGGTACATTAGGTGATATACTGGACGGAGATAATTGATCATCAGTTATTCCAGAAAGGCCATTTTTATACCTTCAATGACCATATTGGTGCCGATGATGGCGATGATCAGTCCCATGAGCTTGCCGACAACCCGAATGATATTTTGTCCGAGTTTCTCTATGATTTTCTGACTCATACTGAATGATATATAGGTTAATAAACAAAGCAGCGCAAACATTGTAATGACTATACCCATTTTTAAATAATCCGCCCCCGCCACAAAGTTCATAGCCGTGACAATGGTGCCGGGGCCTGCGAGTATCGGTATTGCCAATGGTGAGACAGCGATTCCCTCATCAACTTCGATTTGATTGTCATGCATGCTGGTTTTTTTTGATTTGAGCATTTCGACACCGATGAAAAATATCAAGATCCCCCCTGTTATCTTAAAAGCAGGAATGGTAAGGCCGAATAATTGAAATATCAGTTTTCCGAGAAGGATGAAGGAAGCGGTTATCAAAAAGGCGAAAAAAGTAGATTTAAGAGCGATCCTTTTTTTAGTTGCACTACTGCTGTTCTCTACCAACCCGATAAAAATGGGGACATTGGCGATGGGATTCATCACGGCAAAAAAGCCCGTGAATACGGTGAGTGCAAAAGTCCAGTGATCAACCATATTTAAATTTCAAAAATGAACATTGTTGAGAATAACTCTCATCGTGATTCGAGTGAATTACTATCTAAAAGTAACAAAAATTTTATGGGATTTGAACAAATATTAATTTGTGCAAAACCGGCACCCCTCATGAAAGCAACAGCAGCACAATGCCACATAAAGTGAAAATGATCCCGATTGTGAATTGCATGTATTTCCGTTTTGCTTGTCCGATCACCTTGGCGCGGCTCAGTGCCCAGTAAATGATAATCCCTGTTATAAACAACCCCACATAAAGCCAGATGAATTCCTGCGTATGCATGATGTAAAGGGCATATTCTATACCCAAAGACAGACCTGCAGGCACGAGCACCCATTTAATAACAGGAGCGCCAGGAGAACGCAGAAAAAATAAAAACAGACCAGTCAGCAACACATACAGGCTATCCAGCAAGGCATGCTGCAAGTGGAAATGTATAAATAATCCTGCCATGAAGCCGGTAAGTAGCAAGATGAAAAACAGATGATTATACCGCATTCGCCTGTCATGCCACCTCAGGTACCCGGCCGACAACATACCGAGTGCCGCAAAGGGCAAAAGCATAGCGATGATAAACAACGGCAGAAAGCCATGGCCATACATCTGTTCGAGATCATGATTGATCGTATGAGCAAAAGTGAGGTGATAACTCATGATCAGGAGCAGCGCAAAAATGGTATGAAAAAATAGCCTTTTTTTCATGATCTATATGTGCCGGAGGTTATGGGAAATTAATGATTTTTTAGGTAAAAATACAAGCCGGTTGATATCACCGGGTCTTTGGGTTAGTTGTTTCATATCATAACAAAATCCATCCTGTAATCAGTATGACCGCGATGCCTGTGAGACCCTGGAGCAATGTGGAAACAGTCTGGCTTTTAAGAGCAGTGGCTGTGTCCATCCCTGTAAACTGGGCGACTACCCAGAAAAAACTGTCATTAAGGTGTGACACCGTCATGGCGCCGGCGCCTACAGAGAGCACCGACAGTGCCCTTCCCAAAGGTGATGACAGTCCGAAAGGACCAAGCAAAGGCGCTACGATGGCGGCAGTAGTGATGATGGAAACCGTCGATGAGCCCTGGGCGGATTTGAGCACCGCAGCAATCAGAAAGGGGAGAAGCAATCCGATTTCCATGCCTGAAAAACTCTCACCGATTACTTTGCCTACACCTGTTGCCTGCAGTATGGCCCCAAAAGCACCTCCCGCTCCGGTGATGAGAATAATGATCCCGGCATCTTTTAACCCGCCCGCAACCCAGTCGAAGTGAGTCTCATGAGTTTTTACCGATTTTTTCATTATGAAAGAAAGAAAGACACCGATAAACAAGGCTACTACTGGACTTCCGACAAAATTGATGATGTGAGTCGTTATCCCTTCACCAAAAGGATGGGTCGGATAGTTGGCGACGGACTTAAGAGCGATGAGGATTATAGGTACGATAATAGGCGAAAAAGCCATACTTGTGGAGGGTGATTTTGATACCTGAGCATCGGCAGACTCTTCTGCTGATTCTATGCTTTTTACCCGTTTTCCGATATATCTCGCCCAGAAATAACCTGCCAGTGATACCGGAAGGGCTATGAAAATTCCCAATATAATCACAAGTCCCAGGTTGGCGTCGAGGGCCGCCGCTGCAGCAAGAGGTCCTGGTGTAGGTGGCACAAACACATGGGTAGTGTACAGTCCCGCTGCGAGCGAAACTCCAAGCACCACCATAGGGATACCGGTCTTTTTGCTGATTGCTTTATTGAGTGTGGAGAGTATAATAAATCCCGAATCGCAAAAGACAGGTATTGAAACGATAAAACCGGTAATATTCATGGCGAGGGCAGCTTTTTGCTCGCCGATTATCTTCAGAACCTTATTAGCCAGGGACATGGCGCCTCCGCTCTTTTCGAGATAAGCGCCGATGATGGCGCCGAGTGCAATGATGATTCCGATGCTTCCGAGCGTCTTGCCAAAACCACCCATCAGCGTACTGATAACTTCCGCCTCACTTAGTCCGCCCACAAAGCCGATGACGATAGCCGCGAGGAGAAGGGACAAAAAAGGATGAAAATTAAATTTAGTGGCAGCGACAACCATCAGGATTACCGCAACCGCCAGCGTGATGAGTACAACCATATCAGTGATTTGAAATTTTCATGGTGAGTTAACCTTTATTATTCACATAAAGCTGCGATTTAAGAAACAAGGAATTGACCGATAGGCTTTTACGAAAAAAATTGCAATTTTTTCATAGCCTGAAACCGGGAGTTAAATGATTCAATGAAAACATCAATGCTTTGTCTGTCAACATGATAAGCCTTTTATTATTTATCCCCCGAAATATTTGGGTTAATTTATTAAATAATTTTTACACGGGACTCATACATTAGTTCAATTTATCAAATGCTTTTGCCGAAAAAAATCATTTGGTTATTGGTAAAATAATTTAAAATCGACCAAATTGATTAGAAACTTTTTGTGTGTCATTAATATATCCGCTCTCATGAAAACCAGATCATTCGTCAGCATTCCCTTGCTGCTTCTCATCCCATTGTTTTTTTCGTGCTGCCAGGAGCAGAAAGGAAAGACAGACGCCTTCAGCAGCAAGCCTTCTGTGTTTGCCGAATACATTTCAGCCTACACTTCTGGATATATTCCCAAAAACTCGGAGATCACCGTAAAGCTGACCAGGCCTGTGGAAACCGCCGAACCCGGAAAGGAGATCGAAAAGGATGTTTTCTCATTCAAACCGTCACTGAAGGGCAAGGCTGTATGGTCTGATGAGAAAACGATCATTTTCAAGCCCTCCGAACCGCTGGAGAGCGGCGAACGCTACAAGGCCGTCTTTCACCTCGCAAAGCTGATGGAAGTGCCGCAGGACCGGAAAGAGTTCAAATTCACATTCGAGTGCATCCCGCAGGATTTTGCCGTGGAGATCGAAGGCCTGACCATCACAGGTTCGGGAAGTGACCGGAAAACCACCCTTTCGGGCACCATACGCACCACTGATGAAGTGGCCGAAAAAGATATTGAAAAACTCATCAAAGCCACACAGAACGGCAAAGACCTCCCCGTGAGCTATGAGCATGGCATCGGAGTCAATTTACACCGTTTTATCATAGAAGGCATTCAGCGCGGCGACAGGGAAAGCAAAGTGGTGATAGCCTGGGACGGCGAGGCGATCGGCGTGGAAAAGGAGGGAAAGGTGAAATACATGATTCCTTCCGCCGATGAGTTCAAGGTGCTTTCGCTCAAGATCATGAGGACGGGCGATCAATATATATCCGTTCGCTTTTCCGATCCCCTGAAGAAGCAGCAGAATCTCCGCGGGCTGGTTTATCTTTCAAAGGGCGCCGCGCCCAGGGTGGTGGTCAATGACAATGAGTTGAAAGTTTATGTACAGGACAAGCTGACGGGAAAAATAAAGTTCACCGTTGACAAATCCATCCTGAACGCCGCGGGGAAAACACTGGCGGAGACATTCACGACAACCCTCGAATTTGCCAGTATGAAGCCCGATGTCAGGATTACCGCCAAGGATGGCGTCGTCATGCCGGATAACTCGGAGGGACTCAAAATACCTTTTG
This sequence comes from Cyclobacteriaceae bacterium, assembly GCA_015492915.1. Taxonomy (GTDB): domain Bacteria; phylum Bacteroidota; class Bacteroidia; order Cytophagales; family Cyclobacteriaceae; genus JAAUQL01. The sequence continues at coordinate 14,858 of WGED01000500.1, read as the reverse complement.
AAGCAGTGGCGCTCAGCGCCGTCGATCTCACCATCGTGCGCATTTTCGAGAACAATATGTTGCAATATCTTCAGGTCAATGACCCCGGCGGACGCTACCAGTTGAGAAGGGTGGGGCGGCCCGTGGTGAGAAAGACCATCCCGCTCACGAGTTTTGGCTTTGACAAATCATTGCTGAATAAGTGGAACAGGTACACCATCGATGTTTCCGATTACATCAAGGTGGAGCCGGGAGCGTTCTACCAGGTTCACATCAGTTTCCGCAAATCCTATTCGCTCTATTTCTGCCCCGGACACGAAAACAAGCTGAGCAACGCCGAACAGGGAGATATATGGGAAGGAGAGGAATCGACGGATTGGGATGATTACGACGAGTACTATTATTATGACTGGCGTGAGCGCGACAATCCTTGCCATGATGCTTATTATTACGCACACAATGACGCCGAAAAGATCGTCTTTGCCTCCAACATAGGACTGATGGCTAAAAAAGCAGACGAGGGCGATCTGTACGTCTTTTCCACCGATCTGCTCAACGCGGCGCCTGTCGGCGGTGTTGCGCTGAATGTCTATGACTATCAGCAGCAACTCATCGCCAAAGGCGTGACGGACAAGGAGGGCAGGGCCGTTATCAGCCTGAGCCGCAAACCTTTTGTCGTGGTGGCAAAGAAAGACGGGCAGACGGGATATCTGAAGGTTGACGGCAGCTCGGCGCTGTCGCTGAGCAACTTCAACGTAAGCGGCAGCAAGGTGCAAAAGGGGCTCAAGGGATTTATTTACGGCGAGCGGGGCGTATGGCGCCCCGGCGATACGTTACACATCAGCTTTATGCTCGAGGATGTGCAAAAGCGCCTCCCTGAAGACCATCCCGTCGTTCTGGAGCTCTACAACCCCCTGGGCCAGCTCTTCACGCGTTTGGTGCAGAGCCGTTCGGTTGAAGGCCTCTTCGCATTCCATCCTGTCACCCCGCGCGATGCACCCACGGGCAACTGGCAGGCGAAAGTGAAAGTGGGTGGTGTGTCTTTTCAGAAAAGGATCAAGATCGAGACTGTGAAGCCCAACAGGCTGAAGATCAACCTCACTTTCGATGATGAAAAGCTGTACGTCGGCAAAGGCATGCAATACGCCAACTTGAAGGTGCGGCGGCTGCACGGCGGCATTACGCGTAACCTGAAAGTGCGGTACGAGGCGATGCTGAAACCCATCAAAACGACATTCAAAAAATATGAAGGATATGTTTTTGACGATCCGTCAAAGGAATTCATCACGGAAAGCGAGGTGGTGTTCGAAGGCAGGCTCAATGAGCTGGGCGAGGCGCGCATTCCTTTTAAGTTCGAGACGGGCGATGACGCCCCGGGCATGCTAAGGGCTATTTTCAAGGGCAAGGTGTTCGAAGAGAGCGGCGATTTCAGCATCGACAACACTTCGGTGATCTATGTGCCCTACACGAACTTTGCGGGTCTGAAAGTGCCCAAAGGCGAGAACAGGGGCATGCTGGAGACCGATAAAGATTATTCCGTTTCCATTGCCACGGTAGATGCCAGAGGCAACCCTGTTGACAGACAGGTGAAGGTGAGCGTGTACAAAATGCGCTGGCGATGGTGGTGGGACAACTCCTGGGAGAGCAAGAGCAATTACACCAACAAATATTATTCAAAACTCATAAGAACAAAGATCATCAATACGGTCCATGGCAGGAGCATCTATAAGTTCAGGATCGACTATCCGGAATGGGGAAGGTATTTCATCAAAGTGCAGGATGTCAATTCCGGTCATTCCGCAGGAGCGGTTGCTTATGTTGACTGGCCGTCATGGCGCGCCCGGGGCAAGAAGGCAGCCACCGGCGGGGCGACCATGCTCGATTTCACGGTGGAGAAAGACAAGGTGGATGTGGGAGAGAAGATCAGGCTGAACATCCCGAGCAGTGAAGGCGGCAGGGCGCTTGTCAGCATCGAGACGGGCAGCGAGGTGCTGAAAACCTTCTGGGTTGATACAGAGAAGAAGAACACCCTTGTTGAGTTTGAAGCCACAAGCGAAATGGCGCCGAATATCTACGCCCATGTCACGCTGTTGCAGCCTCACGCCCAGACCGTTAACGATCTTCCGCTGAGGATGTACGGCGTCGCCTCCGTCGAAGTGGCTGATCCTGCCACGAAGCTACACCCTGTCATCGCGATGCCTGACAAACTGCGGTCGGAAGAAGAGTTTACGGTGACCATTGAGGAAAAAGACAGGAAAGCCATGGCCTATACCATCGCTATCGTCGAAGAAGGCTTGCTTGATCTGACCAAATTCAAGACGCCCGAACCGTGGAAAACCTTTTATGCCAAAGAAGCCCTCGGTATCAGGACATGGGATTTGTACGATTATGTGGTGGGGGCTTACGGTGGGGCCCTCGAGAGCGCCATGGCAGTGGGTGGAGATGAGGAGATCAAGGCGCCGGAAGCCTCGGAGGCCAACCGTTTCAAGCCTGTGGTGCTGTTCAAAGGACCTTTTTTCATGAAAAAAGGTCAAAAAGCACAGCACAAATTCAGGATGCCGCCCTACATAGGCAGTGTGCGCGTGATGGTGGTGGCAGGCTACGAAGGCGCTTACGGTCAGACAGAGAAGACTGTACCCGTGAAGCAGCCGCTGATGGTATTGGCCACCTTGCCCAGGGTGGCGCGGCCAGGCGAAGAGATCGTGCTGCCCGTGAATGTGTTTGCCATGGAAAAAGGGATCAATAACGTGGAAGTGACCGTGCAGGCGGAAGGCAAACTGGCATTGGCGGGAAATGCCACAAAATCCATAGCTTTCGCTGAAACAGGTGACAAGATGCTCTATTTCAGTCTGAAAGCGGCAAAGAGCCTTGGCAAGAGCACCGTAAAGGTGGAAGCTACCTCTGGAAATCATAAAGCTTCCTATGATGTTGAATTGCAGATAAAGGCTGCCAACCCTGAGATGGTACAGGCAGAGGAGACCCTGCTTGACGGCGGCAAAACGCTGCGCTGGACGTACAAGCCGCTCGGTTTACCAACCACCAATGATGGGATGCTGGAGCTGTCGAGCCTGCCGCCCATCAACCTCGAGCAGCGCACTCAATATCTCATCAGATATCCGCACGGATGCATTGAGCAGGTCACTTCGTCCGCTTTCGCGCAATTGTACCTTGGCGACCTCACGACCCTGGACGACGCAAAAGCCGGTGTCGTACAGCAAAACATCAATGCCGCAATCGCCAAACTGAAATCCTTCCAGCTTGCGGACGGCGGGTTTGCCTATTGGCCCGGCAAAAGCCAGCCGGATTTGTGGGGCACCAACTATGCATGCCATTTCCTTGTCACGGCAAAAAGCAAGGGCTACCATGTGCCGGATGAGATGCTGTCCGCAGTGCTGGCCTATCAGAAAAAGCAGGCCAACAACTGGTCGGCCGATCTTTACAAGGATTATATGATACAGGCTTACAGGCTTTACGGCCTTGCCTTGGGCGGCAAACCCGCAAAAGGGGCCATGAACAGGCTCAAGGGACGTGATTTCAATGACAAAACAGCCAAATGGCTGCTGGCATTGACGTATGCCGTCAGGGGACAGAACACGGCCGCGGAAGAGATCATCGCCGGACTGACGACGGAAGTGGCCGAATACACAAGGCCGGGGCCCACTTATGGTTCCGCATTGCGCGACAAGGCCATCATTCTCGAAACGCTTGTCAGGCTCGGCAAAAAGAATGACGCCTTTGAAGTGATCAGGCAGATCGCCGAAAAAATGGGCAACAAAAATTACTGGATGAGCACGCAGACAACGGCTTTCTGCCTGGTGGCCATTGCGGAATTTGCCAAAAACTATTCGGTCGGCGAAGGCGTGAAAGCGTCGGTTAACGTTGCGGGAAGCAGCTTCCGTGTCGATGGCGGTAAATATATCAGCCAGGTCACGCTAATTGATCCCGACAAGGCGAGCGACATAGAAGTGAAGAACAACGGCGACAATCCCTTGTTCGTTCGCCTGATTAGGACAGGGGTGCCGCTGGAAGGGGAGGAGACGGCCAAAGAAAATAACATAAAACTCATGGTGCAATACAGGGATATGAAGGGTAATCCCATTGATGTTTTGAAGCTTGCCCAGGGCACAGATTTCGTGGCGGAGGTGACCGTGACGAACCCGGGATTGCGAGGAAGGTATGAGGAACTTGCCATTTCACAGATATTTCCTTCGGGATGGGAGATCCTCAACAACCGCCTCGACGATACCGAAAGCCTGTACGAAGGCGTGAGGCCTGAGTATCAGGACATTCGCGATGATCGCGTGCTCACGTATTTCGATCTCGATGCCAGCAGGAAGGTCACCTTCAAGGTGTATCTGAACGCGAGTTATCAGGGCACTTATTATCTGCCCGCGGTATCCGTGTCAGCCATGTACGACAACAGCGTCGCGGCCAACACAAAAGGACAATGGGTGAAGGTAGTGAAACAACAGTAAATCAAACCTTCCATCAAACCCTTCAAGGGTTTTGAACCCTTGGAGGGTTGGGCTGATTAACTGAAGATATGTATGAGAAAATGGTCATTTTTCATAGAGATAATTCACCATATTAGCTGTTGCACAGAGATATAAAAAGAATACAAAGAGTGACACAAAGAAAAGCCGGAGCTATAACCCCGTCGGGGTTTGATGTTATAACCCGGGATGTTAGCCCCGGGAAACAGAGTATAATATTAAAAGTTTTGGCATGTGTTTTTACCGGTTGGAATTGTGCCGGGATATTGCAAAAACCATGACAAAACCTGCATCATTTCATGAAAAACAGGCGAAAATTCATAGCGAGCACACTATCGGCGATCTTGCTGACGGGATTACTGTGGCCTGTGCCCGAGCCGCTCTTTGATCATCCCCGCGCCACCGTCGTGCTGAGCAGGGAGGGACACCTGCTGGGCGCCCGCATCGCCGATGACGGGCAATGGCGCTTCCCACCAGTCGATTCGCTGCCGGCCAACTATGTGGCAGGCCTGCTCGCCTATGAAGATCAATACTTTTACCGGCACCCGGGCATCAACCCCGTCTCGATCATCCGGGCTGTGATCACAAATGTGAAAGCGGGGCGTATCGTTAGCGGAGGCAGCACCATCACCATGCAGGTGGCGCGGATGGCGCTGGGCAACCAGCCCCGGACCATCCCGCAGAAGCTGTACGAGATGTGGCTGGCCATGAGGATTGAGCTAAAATATTCAAAGGATGAGATATTGAGGCTTTACGCCAACAATGCGCCTTTCGGCGGCAACGTGGTGGGCATCCCGGCGGCTGCATGGCGTTACTACGGAAGGTCATCTTTTCAGTTGTCATGGGCCGAAGCGGCCAACCTCGTCGTGCTGCCCAATGCTCCGGGACTGATCTTTCCGGGCAAGAACAGCGATGCGCTGATCCGTAAAAGGAACAGGGTGCTGAAACTGTTGGCGGACAAAGGCTTCATCGATGACATGACATACACACTTTCGCTTCAGGAGCCGTTGCCGCAAAAACCGTTGCCGCTGCCCATGACGGCCAGGCATCTGCTCGACAGGGCCATTAGTGAGGGGCACGGCCGGAAGGCCATCAAGACGACATTGGATTATAACATTCAGTCGATTGTAAACAAGCTGGTTAATGATTATCACTTAAAGGTTAAATTTAAGCAAATACACAATACCGCGGCCATTGTCGCAGACATCAAAACGGGTGAGGTGCTCGCTTATGTGGGCAATGTAGCGGATGACGGTTCGGGTGATCACGGGCAGGAGGTAGATATTATCACGAGCAGGCGAAGTCCTGGCAGTTTGCTGAAGCCTGTGTTGTATGCGCTGGCTGTCGATCAGGGACTGATCACGCCTTACCAGTTGCTCCCGGATATTCCTGTCCGCTATCAGGGCTTTACTCCCAAAAATTTCGACAAGCAATACCGCGGCGCCGTGCAGGCCAACAAGGCCCTGCGCAGTTCCCTGAATGTCCCTTTTGTCAGCTTGTTGCGGGATTACGGCTACGAGCAGTTTCATCATGAATTGCAAAAGCTTGGCATCCGCAGCCTTGACAAGCCTCCGGGTCATTACGGCCTGTCGCTCATCCTCGGCAGCGGTGAGGTGACATTGTGGGAGATGGCAGGCTTGTACGCTTCCATGGCGCGCACCCTCCAAACCTACAACGCCGGCAAGGGAGAAAAAAGGTATAATTCTCATGATTTCAGGGCTTTGACCTGGGTGCCGGCTGTGCATGGAAAAACGGCGAAAAAATCATCTGAAAGTCGTATAGGGGCGGCGGCGCTGTGGCACACGCTCAGGGCTATGCAGGAGTTGCACAGGCCTGACGAGGAGTCGAACTGGCAGCGGTTTACCAACAGTCGCTCCATCGCCTGGAAGACGGGCACCAGCTATGGCCACAAGGATGCCTGGGCTATCGGATTGAGCAGCGGATATGTAGTGGGCGTCTGGCTGGGCAATGCGGACGGCGAAGGGCGCCCTGACCTCACGGGGGTGCAGATGGCGGCGCCGCTCATGTTCAGGATATTCGATCTGCTCGACGGTGATGCCCGCTTTCGCGAACCGGTAGCAGCCACGAAAATGATGAAGATCTGCAAACTCAGCGGTTACAGGGCAGGGTATCTTTGCGATGAAGTGCTGACGCTCCCTGTGTCCGTAACATCCTCGGAAACAGATATTTGCCCGTATCACAAGATCCTTCATCTCGATGCGGATGGGAAGATGCAGGTCACCTCGGCCTGTTATCCCGTGAGTAAAATGGTCGAAAAGTCATGGTTCGTGCTACCGCCTGCCCAGGCGTGGTATTACAAAAAATACCACGCCGATTACAAACCGCTACCCGAGTTCATGGCCGGTTGCGCCCATGAGGGAAAGGGATTTATGGAGATGATCTACCCGCGCGGCTATGCGAAGGTGTATGTGCCTTATGAGATCGACGGTGAACGGGGCAAGGTGGTCTTTGAAGCGGCGCACCGCGACCCCGGCACGAAAATATTCTGGTACCTCGATGAGGAATATGTAGGGGAGACCATCAGGACACATCAGATGGGCCTGTTCCCGACCCGCGGCAGGCACTTACTCAGCCTCGTTGATGAGCAGGGCAGAGAACTCGAAGTTTCCTTTGAAGCCGTGAACAGGAGGAATTGATTTTGGATTTGGCCCTGAAAAGAATAATAACCTCATTAATTCACAAATTGGTAGGATCGTTAGAGAGATATTATCCTGGATTATTCATGAAAAGATTGCGATGATGCAAGTAAGGAATTGATATTTAAATATTTGTATTGAAAAACGCTTGTTTCAAAATACCCCGAATTTGAGGAATGGAAATTCATCAAGTGACCATCAATTCCGTGTTTATCAGCGCTTTGAGCGTTTTCTTTATTATTTCCCGAATTATTCGGGTTATTTCAGAATTCAAGTAAAAACAGCGTAATGTCATCCTGTGGCTGACTGCTCTGGCAAAAATTATTGAAATTGTCATAGAGGGCATTCACGATGTGTGGGTGATTTTCACTACAATATTTGCTGAATAGTTCCGTTAACCGCTCTTCCGAAAACATTTCGCCGTCAAAGTTTCGTTGCTCGATGATGCCGTCGGTGAAAAACAACATCTTGTCTCCTCGTTCGATTTGTAATTCAAATTCATGAAACTGGACTCCGGGAACGATACCCAATCCGGGGCCGGGAATATTGATCTCGGCCAACTCTTGCTTACCGGCCTTCCAGATGAGCGGGTGCATATGTCCGGCCTTGGAGAGCCTGATCGTCTTTTTGTCCATGTCGATAAGTGCATAATAGGCTGTGGCAAACAAAGAGGTAAAAATCTCATACATATGGATATTAAGACTTTCCATGAGTTTAGAGGGATTTTCTCCATGTTCCCTGGCAAAGATGGCAAAACCACTTCGCAAAACCCCTGTTGCGAGTGCCGCGCTGATACCATGGCCCATCACATCGGCAATGATAAAACCTGTTTTGTCTTCGGACAAAGTTTTAATGCTCAGAAAGTCCCCACCGACATCCATAAAAGGATTGTATATAAAGGACCGTTTTATATGGTGTTTTTTAAAACATTGGGCAGAGAGCGTTTCACTACTCACAAACCGATCCTGGATTTCTTTAGCATCGGATAATTCGGCATTGATCTTATCGAGGCGTAAATTCTGGCGATCAAGCACATCGATGGAAGAGGTAAGGGAAGAGGCTGTGTCTCGCATTCTCCTGATTGTTTCTTTCAGAATGTTTCGATAAAAACTGATGGCGAGATTTTTATCTTTTAACAGCATTGTTTCAAAATCGTGCTTTTTAAGTCTGAGGACGATCGTTTCTTCCAGGGCGTATACACTGGCAGTACGCGGTTGATTATCGATCAAAGCCACCTCACCAAAATAAGAGCCTCCTTCAAGCTTACTTATGGTGATCTCCTTGTCGCCCGCTCCATACCTCGTCACACTTACGCGGCCCGCTGCTATGAGATACATCGAATCACCAAATTCACCTTCACGTAATATCAGGGCGCCTGCGGGGTATATTTCCTTCTCGAATAGTGGTACCAGTGAAGCAAGTGAATCGGGGCTAAGACCGGCGAATAAAGGGATTTTGTGTAAGATAGCTGGAATGTCCATTTTCCCATCTCCTGACGATCCAGGATTTTCAAGTGATTGTAGTAAAATGCAATATACATTCTTTGAATTTTTTACCTAACTCCGACATAAAAATTATTACCCAACCCCCAAAACGGAATGTGATCGCACCAAACTGACCAATTTTATGTTCGCAAATGAACACATCATTTCCCGCTCGTTATGAAATACAATTGTAAAGCATTGGTTATCAATTCATTTTAATTTATGGCATAGATGTTGACCAATAGGGAGCGAACACAAAAAAATAATAAGACCATGAAAAAGAAACTGAAAATATTCCTCCTCCTTTTGGGCGTCATGGTAGCCATTTTCGCAATCAGTTACAACAACCCGTTAACAAACAATTTATCGCAAGGACATGAACGTGCCAGGATAGAAACAAGCAATAACTCACAAAAACATTTGAACAAAAAGACGTTAACACAGAGGTTCTCAAATCAGGCAATGATTGAACTTAAAAGGGCTGGAAATGTCTTTGTAAACCGCCTATTGTTTTCAAAAATATAAACAAACCAATTATCGGACTATAACTCATCCCAATCCTCTTCATATTTATTTAATTAAGGGATAACGAAAATAAGGGCATAAGCCCTTATTTTTTTATACACGCTTCCGTTCAATTAATTCAGGATTTTTGGAGCGGTTTATTTATCATTGCAAAAAATTCATATGTATTTCATACGATTATTCTCATACCTGCCGTTGTGGGCCCTATATCTCATAGGGGATTTCCTGTATGTCATAGCCTACTATGTGGTCCGTTACAGACGGGATGTTGTTATGAAAAACCTGCGAAATTCTTTTCCGGAAAAAGATGAGAAAACCTTAAAGTCTATCGAAAAACAGTTTTATAAAAATCTTGCCGATATTAGCGTAGAAACTCTTAAGGCCTTGACCATAAGACAAAAAACGATAATGAGAAGAGTACAATTCGATAGTAAATTGGTTGATGAGATATGCAATAAAGATGAGTCGGTTTTTTTAATGATGCCGCATTTCGGTAACTGGGAATGGGTCGTTGTTGCCTATTCTGCAACGACAGATAAAGAATTGCGAGTCACCTATCAAAAACTCCGCAATGCTTTTTTCAATAAGCTGATGCTAAATATCAGAAGCCGGTTTGGTGTGATAATGCACGAAAAATCGAAAGTAGTAAAGGACTTACTTGGAATGAAAAAAAGGCATTTTGTCATGGGTATGGCTGCCGATCAGAGGCCTTTTTTGAAAGAGCAAAAATTTTGGTGGAAATTCATGAATCAGGATGCCGCATTCTATACCGGTACTGAATTGCTGGCAAAACGTTTTAATATAAAGGTATTGTACGTGAGAAATAAAAGAATCAGGCGGGGCCATTATAAAGTTGAATTTGTTCCGATTTCCATGAATCCGCGCGATACCGGTGAACATGAAATTACCAAAAAATTCATATCCCTGGTCGAGGAAGATATCCGCAGGGATCCTGCATCTTATCTATGGTCACACGACAGGTGGAAGCACAAGAAGCCTACAGAATAATACTGACGTCGCCTAATCCCTCTCGCAGCACCTCGGGCTCATCTCCCGTACAGTCGATAATAGTTGAAGGCACATTGTGGCCGTATCCGCCATCGATCACTACATCGACCAAATAGCTGAATTTCTCATAGATCAGTTCCGGATCTGTTGAGTATTCTATTACTTCATCTTCATCTCTGATAGAGGTTGTGATAAGCGGATATCCGAGCTGCTCTACGATCATGCGTGGAATTTTATGATCCGGCACACGTACACCAACCGTTTTCTTTGCACTACTCACCAGCTTAGGCAATTTATTACTCGATTGTAATATGAAAGTATAAGGGCCGGGCAACGCTTTTTTCATGATTTTGAATACAGGTGTTGACAGGTGGCGGACATACTCGGAGATATGACTGAGACTGTCAAAGATCAGAGAGAAGCGCTCCTTGCCGGGTGTGATTCCTTTTATGCGTGCTATTCGCTCGATGGCCTTGCGGCTCATAATGCTACAGCCCATGCCGTAAACCGTATCAGTGGGATAAATGACTACACCGTCATTTTGAAGCGACTCGACAATTTTCCCTATTTTTCGCTGTTCGGGATTGTTCTCATAAAGTTTGAAAAATACAGCCTTCTGTTTCATAAAAGATTCCCTGTTCCCATTTGACAATGGAAAGTTAGTTAAAACGTTGGATTTTCGATGAATTATCACTGAGTTTTAAAAAGAAGGCATAAAAAGCTGATAACGTTTATTTTTTCTATTTTTGCGGAGATTTATGAATAAGAGAAACATTTTTATTGTCGGTGTGGTGGTGGTGACTATTCTGATGTCGTCCTTCACCTTTTACTTTTACCAGGTATTATATACACCTAATTTTCTGGTCGAGCAACAAAACAGATACCTCTATATTCCGACGGGTTCCACCTTTGAAGATGTGCAGCAAATCGTATATGATGAGAAATTTGTACATGAGCCCATATCTTTCGGGTTGTTGTCAAAGCTCATGGATTATGATGAGCTGGTGAAACCGGGTAAATATCTGATCGAAGCGAATTCCACCAACCTGACAGTGATCAGAAAACTCAGAGCCGGCGAGCAAGTACCGGTCAGGATCACATTCAGCACGGCTAGAACATTTGAAGATGTGGCGGATAAACTGACTGTAAACCTTGAGATGAGTGCTGCGGATCTGCTCGCATATTTGATAAGGCCGGACACGCCAGAGAAATATGGCTTTGATAAGGAGACATTCCGGTGTATGTTCATTCCAAATACTTATGAAGTTTACTGGACTATCACCCCGGAGGAACTGACTGACAGGATGAACAGAGAGTACAAGAAGTTCTGGAATGAAGAAAGGGTAAAAAAAGCAACTGATCTCGGAATGAGCCCCGTTGAAGTGTGCATTCTGGCATCTATCGTGCAGGGGGAAGTTTATCATGAGGATGAAGCACCTCAGGTAGCAGGATTGTATATCAACAGATTGAAGCGCGACATGCTGCTGCAAGCAGATCCTACACTTATTTACGCTATAGGTGATTTTACCATCAACCGGGTATTGAATGAAGATAAGCAGATTGACTCCCCCTACAACACCTATAAATATGCAGGCTTGCCTCCGGGACCTATTAATTTTCCTTCCATCACAATGATAGATGCTGTTCTCAACCACACACAGCACAATTATATTTATATGTGTGCCAAAGATGATTTCTCGGGTTATCATCATTTCTCGACTAATCTGCGAGAGCACAATATATATGCAAAAAGATATCAAAGAGCGTTGAACAGAGCCAGGTTATACAGATAAACGATGATAGTAAAGGAAGTAAAGATTAGGGTTAGATATGCTGAGACGGATCAGATGGGATATGTGTACTATGGAAATTACGCCACATATTATGAGGTGGGCAGGGTGGAATTTATGCGAAGTCTGGGTTTTACGTATAAGGAGTTGGAGCAGCAGGGTATCATGATGCCGGTGGTTGAAAATACCTCAAAATTCATACGCCCCGGCAAATATGATGATCTGTTGACGGTGAAAGTGATGGTGAAAGAATTACCTGAAAAGCGAATGACTTTTGAATACGAAATATACAACGAACGGAAAAAATTAATTAATTTAGGTGAAACAGTGCTGGCATTTGTGAACATGAAAAACGGAAGACCCTGCAACGCCCCGGAATCCATTGTCAACCTGTTAAAACCATTTTTTAATGGCCAGGAAAAACATATTTAAAACATTCACCTATTCGGCCTATTTCCGAAAGATCATCAACAGGCTTGATAAAATCCAACTGCGAAAAAAAGAGGTTTCGCTCTACCGCATTATGGTAAACCTGTTCGACAACCTGAATAAAGATGATATCTTTCACAAAGCTGCCAGTGTAGCATTCAGTTTTAGCCTGGCGGTCTTCCCTGCAATTATTTTCTTATTTTCCCTGTTGCCCTATATCCCGATACCAGATCTTCAGGCCAATATTCAATACCTGATCAAAGACATGGCTTTGTTTGACCAGGTGAACCATACCATCATGGATGTAATCAATAAACCAAGAGGCGACCTGCTTTCATTCTCCGTATTGCTCACCTTGTTTCTCTCAACCAATGGCATGATGGAACTCGTCCAGACTTTTAATAAGATTTACAGAACCATTGAAAAAAGATCCTATTGGTACTCCAGACTGGTAGCCACCATGCTCACAATAATCATGGCAATTGTGTTATTCGTTGCCACATTGATGCTGACCCTGGGTAGCTGGACGCTAAACTTCCTTGTAAAAGAGGGATTACTGGCACAGGATTTTCTTTATTACAGCCTTTTATTTCTGAAATTTCTTGTTCTGTACATTTTATTTCAGATTGCCATATCAGCGATCTATTATTTTGGTCCGGCATTGCATAATCGATGGAAATTCATATCAGCCGGCAGTGTGGTGGCTACGATTCTATCCCTTATAGTAACTTACCTGTTCTCAGCTTATATTACCAATTTCGGTACCTACAACAAACTGTACGGCTCTATCGGCGCAATGATCGCTTTTATGGTCTGGACTTATCTTATCTCTATCATTTTATTAATTGGTTTTGAGATCAATGCCAGCATAGATCAGGCGGTGATCCAGAAGGAGGAAGAGCAGGCAGAAAAATCATAATTTTTTTTGAGTAAAGTCCATAAAACCCTACCTTTGCAGTCCTGAAAGTAAAACAGTAAATAATGCTGTTTTTTTCATAGACCACAAAAGACACAGAGGGTTGGCGGAGTGGTCGAACGCGGCGGTCTTGAAAACCGTTGTACCGAAAGGTACCGGGGGTTCGAATCCCTCACCCTCTGCAAAGCAAAGGCCTCACACGCAAATGTGGGGCTTTTTTAATTTTGGAGCGTTTACGGGAGTGTGTAAAATTGATCAAAGAAGGCGCCAACATATTTTAATAACCAATCATTTTGCTTACATTTCTATATATTTCACAAGTATTTATTACTGTTCAAAAATTCTGAGATATGGGCCAGGACAATAATATTGCAAGCGAAACAAAAAAAAAGAAAACACTGTCTCAGGGAAAACAAACACTCTTTCGCGTATCTTTCCGCACACAGATCAACCTAATTCGTATTGCAGATAACAAGGCCAATATGATAATAGGTATCAACGCTATGATCATATCGGTATTGATAGGAATGGTTGGTACCCAAATGATTTTCTCAAGTGAAGAAATGAATAAGAACCTTACGCTGGTACTGCCCATATTGCTAATGATACTTACCGCACTTTTTACTGCACTTTTTGCTTTAATGGCTGCCCAACCACATTTAATCTTAACAAAAAAAGCAAAAACCGAAACAGACAAAAAATCCAGCTTACTGTTCTTTGAAAATATATGGCGATTATCAACGGAGGAATATATCAATAAAATGGAAACACTGCTTGATTCCCCACAGGACCTTTATCAACACCTGATCATCGATATGCACAACCAGGCCAAAGTCCTGCACCGCAAATACAGATTGTTGCGTACCGCCTATATCATCTTTGAGGTAGGATATGTAATTAGCATTCTGGTTTTTCTGGTTATGTGGTTATTGTTTTAGCTTCTTAATCCCCTCAAAATTGTAGATGAAACTTTCAACCCAAAATTCTCAATAGGCTTTCGTTATGAGAGGTTAAAGTACAACTTGTCCCGCCAGGGCGGGAAGAAAATCAGCACGTTTGATGAGGAGGCATAATGCACTTTTATGATGACGAATCAAACGTGAACGAAGTGTCTGATTTTGAAGTAATTTAAGCTCGGAAGAGAAAGGTTATTGAGAATTTTGGGTTTATTCGTAGTAATTATTCCCTATGAGATTTCGGCAAATTTTTCATCCTTATTAACTTCATGGCTTCATCATTTTTAGCACACAATATCAAAGATTCCTCCCTTGTTTTAATTAGGCGGAGATTACGCACATCACCGTCTATATAAAGCCCGCTTATGTTAAAGGGAACACTTTGAAATTTGTCCTTACCGTTGCCGCGCATCCAAACGCCGACGGAAGCATCATTTCGGATCGTTTCCGCTTCCATAGGATACAAATTTCCGGCAAGGATCAGATCATCATTGCCATCCTTGTCAACATCACGTATGATGACGGAGTTGATGTTGGAAATTTGCGCGTAATTATCAAACGGAGTGAATTTAAATTTCCCATTGTCCATATTTTCAATATAGCCCGAAGCCAGGGTATAGA
>WGED01000499.1 GCA_015492915.1 Cyclobacteriaceae bacterium | reverse complement strand
TTTTACCGGTATTCTTCTCAATCAGATTCATATTATAAAATTACGAAAAATATATTTTTGGTGTCATTTTAAATATTGCCGGTTAAAATGAGTGCTGCTCGTTTCACATGAAAAAATAATGATTTTTTATACTTCCATCCGGTAATATACAAACAGGCATTAAATAAAAGGCACCGACCTGTCCGGCCGGTGCCTTTTATTTTCCACATAATAAAAATCGTTACAATTCCATGCTTTGGTTCAGGTTGGCGCCCTGAATTTTGATCACCGGCTCATCCCCGTTCAGATCCTTGTCATACCATTTTACCGTAACTGTTTTACTTTCTCCCGGTACGAGAGAGACATAGTTTTCGCTCCAGAAAACAGGAAGGATAGAGCTGCCATTTAATTTTCTTGCAGCGTTCAGTTCTATGAAAAACGCGATTTTATCCGATCCATTAGAAAGCTTCACCTCCGTCACCCATTCTTCACCTTTATGCAATATGGATTTTTCTGCTTTGATGTCCGTTTTAGGCATGGAATTAATGGCTTTGTAATCAGCATATTGCTTTTGCGGCGTGTAAAACCAGACCGTCTTATTCCAGTCGAGCAGGTCTTTTTTCGATGATAGCCAGTAGAAGTTGCCGGCAATGTGTTTGCCGTCACTGCCTTTTAGCTTGAGATCGAGGAAGTAAACCTGGTTTGTCCCTTTCAGTTGCGGCAGTTTGATCAGTTCCTTCACCTCATCGTCTTTCAGGCTGATTTGTTCCTTATGCTCAAATATGACTTTGGAATTGATGTCAAAGAGCTTTATTTCAGCCGTGCAATTGTCAATGCCATTCATGGCGTCGTTGCTTGCAAATATCTTGTGATTATAATAATCATAGATGAGGTTGGCAGGCTGTAAGGCTTTTTGTGTACCGAAGTAAGCGCCTGTAGGCATGAGATAATAATCATAAAGCTGCCAGTAAAATTCGGGCCATGGCGAATTGAGCATCCATTGCACAACCCCTGTGGCGGTATAGCGGTTCACGACATGCGCCTCAAACATCGGCCGGATGGCTTCATAGTTCATTAATTGTGCTTTGAATGCCAGCTCGTCGAGGTCTTTGGGTACGCCGTACCGTTCGTTAAGGGCTTTCATATATACCTTCACGCTGTGAAAATCTTTTCTTCCCGAATGATAGTTCCACATATCGTTGACAGGAGGCCATAGGTCTTCCTCTGGCATCATCTTCCTGATGCTTTCTGCAGGCGGTATCTGCGGGCCGGGTCCTACTTCCGAATTAAAACCATAGGCGCCGCCGAGCTTCTTGTCTTCATACCAATATACTGGTGGCACATACTCATAGGGCCCCAGCATCTTCATGCCCGAAGTGCCGGAAATCTCACTCACAAAACCACCGGCAGAGATGAGCAGCGATCTCGTGTTGTCGTATTTTTTCAATGTCTCATGATACCGTTCTTCAAGGCTTTTGTGTGGCATGGCGTCGCTGCCGACGGCCCAGCAGAAAATGCTCGGGTGATTTCTGAGCCACTTCACCTGATCTACAAAATAATCTGAGAGCAGTTCTTCCTCCTGGATAGTCAGCTTCACACCGTTCAGTTCCGCGCCTTCGGCAATGGTCATGGTCTCATCACCTGTCATCTCAAAATTAAGTCCGAGGTAGTCGGGCCATTCCCACTGACAGCTCCAGCCTACCATGAGTAAAATGCCATTTTTATCAAGCAAGTCGTAGATGTGGTGATTATTACCCCAGAAACCTTCGAAGCGCAGTGAATTCATGTTCATCTCCTTCACATACCTGATTTGTGCCGCATCTTTTTCGGGCTGATAACGGAGGAACAGGTCATCAACCCAGCCGCCACTCTTGATCAGCACTTTGCGGCCATTTACCTTGTACCCGCGGGCGCCTGTGTCGTTGATATATGTCTCTACCTCTCTGACGCCGAAATTCACTTGCCGGTCATCTATGAGATTATCGCCGTTATACACCTCAAGTTTGAGTGTGTACATCTCAGGACTGCCCAGGCCGTTGGGCCACCAGAGCCTTGGGTTGCTTATCTTCAGTTGGTTAAACTCATCAGGGGTGAAAACAATGGTCTTTTTCTCATGGGGTGCGAGTTCAATATCTTTTGAGAAAGTGATGTTTTCAATTGTACCTTTTACGGTCACTGTTTGCTTTTTATCCGCAAAGTTGGTCAGTTCGCCGCTGATGGTTAGTTCGGCGTCTTTCAGTGTTTCAAGGTTGACATCCGTTTTCACGAAAGGAAAATCCAGGGCAGCTTTGCCGGTTCTTCTGAGGCGTACCTCACGGTAGATGCCCATGTAATTGTCGGGAGGTGTTGGTGCCCAGTCGACAAAGCCCATGTAAAAGTCACGAACTTTCGGAGGGATGATCTCCACCAAAAGGACATTGTCGGGTTGGACTAATTGAGTAATGTCAAACTGGAATTGTCGGAAGGCGCCGAAAACCGTATCCTGTGAGGCGATCTGTGTGCCGTTGAGCCATATATTCGCACGATAGTTGAGGCCATCGAAAAAAAGCCGCATTTCCTCTTTTTTAGCGTCAAAGCTTTCTGCCTTAAATTCTTTTCTGAAATACCATGGTTTCTCAAACGGTTCCTTGGGAATGTTCGCGAGATTCTTACCGAAAAACGGATCTTTATAAACATTGGCATCGACCAGAGCACCGAGCACCGTGGTCGGTACGCGAACATCAACCCAGTTTGCCTCAGGCAATACGCCTGTTGACAGCACTGAGCCATCATCTTTGATATCTGCCGATGAAATGATCTTCCATCCATCACTCAGAGTCTGTTCTCTAACGGTTTTTATCTCTTCTTTTTGCCCGCATGAAACGGCAAAAATTACGATTATAAATACGGCAACGAAACCGGAAACATTGAAATTTATTTTGTTTTTCATTTTTTTAAAAATTATGTACGATAAGCGATTGTGCCCGTAAAAATAGTGATAAGGCAGCATAGTACCATCATTAAAATACTAAATAGCATGGTTTATCGGAGGAACTTTACCCCTTGATCCGATAAGGGAGCATTCGTTATGAAAAAATCACTGTTTTTTCATGAAAGGAGGATCGAAACGCATGATTTGCTTCCTCTCCACAGCAGGATTTGTGACAGCATACAAATTATCGTATGGCTCTGCAGCTATTCTTGCAGGCTCGAGTAGTGTAAGGCCGGTTATTAATTCTATAGCCCTGGCGAGCATGTCTTCATCCAAGGAGCCTAAGGGAGCCTTGAAATCATCATTGATAATATAATCGGGCAGGAAGCCGTCGGCGTAATCGGATACCCCGTTTGCATTAGCCATTTTAAGAACGATAGGCTGCAAAGCCCAGTTGCTGAAATCGCTGTTTTGCTTTCGGATGGTGACAGAGCCTACATATTTGCCCGTAGTGCTCTCAGCGCCGATCAGGATTACATCCATGTAGGGCTTCAGGCAGTTAATCACAAGCTCACTGGCCGACGCTGAATTGGAAGTGACAAGGATGTATATTCTGTTGAGGTTCAGGTTATTTACCTGGGGCATGAATTTCCAAACGAGATTGTCGGAGTCCTCACCTTCATCGTCGATAATGCTTTGTGTCACTTCGTCGTTCCATATGATTTTGCTGAATATTTTTTGTTGTTGTACTACAGCATCCGGGGCGACAAGGCTGCCAAGCAGAATAGCTGTACTCGCTGATCCTCCCGGATTGTAGCGGAGGTCAAGCACAAGGTCGGTGATGCCGGCAGCTTTGAAATCTCCGAAGACATTGGCCAGTGTATCATTATATTCATGGATAAACTGATTGTATGATAAATATCCTATTTTCTGCCCTTCCAGGTCGAAGATGGTGTCGAGGAAAATGGGATTCTCAGTGATTTCTTCTGCGACCAGACTGATGTCTCCCTGGTGCGTGATGGTGCCGTTGTCATTAAGGATGCCAAATGAAAGGGTATAGCTATTTCTGTCGAATAACAGCTCTTTGTAATTCTCTGTAGTGATCTGAATGCCATCAACTTTATAAAACATATCTCCCCTCTTAATACCTGCGGCTTTGGCTGGAGTATCGGGTATAACATATTTCACCATTCCTATTACATTATTTGAATTGGGTAATGCGAAAAGCTTGAAATTATGTCCAAAGGATTTTTCAATACCCTTGAACATATTGATCAGTCCCTCATAATCATCTGTAATGAATGACCAGCGGTCGGTAGGCCTGTATAATAGCTTATAAAAAAGGTCTTTGGGTTCTGTGTCTGCAGATTTATCCACGTTTTGAGGAATAAAATCATTCCATAGATAGTAATCATTCATGCTATCCCAGATAAAATCATTAAGGGGAGATGGTTCCGGAGGGGTTTCTTTAGGAACGACTTCTTCGTCCTTTTTACAGGAAATAAAAAGGAGGACGATGAGTGTAAAAAGGATAGCATGGAAATATGGTAATTTCATCTTCTTCATAATGAGTGCCGGTTAATGTTTTTAAATATAACCACTAATAAAACCAAATTATTGCACTCGGTGTTGCGTGGCGAAGGTGCAAAAATGATATTTTTTATGAAATTTCCATAATAATATCAGGATCACGACAATTTGAGCAGAGGGTTTGGACGCTTTTAGCGAGCACGCAAAATTATGTCTTCCGGCAGGAGATATCAATAATCTCTGATGCTTATTTTATCTTTTTTGGGGAAGTCATCAGGAACTTCAAAAGTTACTTCTCCGGTAGCCGCCCATTCACAACCACGGATAAAAGTAGTCATGAACCCGACACAGGACAGTGCTTTGCGGTCGTGTCCCATCACGGTATGAAAAATACGCCCTTTTTCATAAGTTATGGTCATGAGTACGGGTTCATTGCGGCCTGTTCCATCATATTTTTCATCGGAATAGGCGGTAGCCAGTATTTCCATTTTTCCGACAGGACCTCGCAGCTTTTCATAAAGCTCATCTTTGGCATGGAGCCAGCTTTTCGGCAGGCCGTGCATAATGGGATGGTCCTCTTTATAAGTTTTGACACGATATTCACGAGGAGGTCCGTGATGACCTGCAGGACCTGGAGAAATATCACTCACAATTTTACCTTCATCATTGACGTATAGGTAAGGCCCTGCCTTTTCGTCTCTGTTGCCCCAGCCACCAAGACCGATCATTTTGTTGTATGCAGGCCACTCAGGAAAAGCATTATCCGCTGCATGTATCACAACCATACCGCCCCCATTGGCAATGTAATTCTCAAAATTACGGCGTAATCTCATAGACCAGATATCACCATCATAGATTGTTACTACAACGTCATAATTTTTCAGTTTAGGATTAAAAGAGTCAAGGCTTTCGCCTTTCATGGGAGAGGTGGCGACATCAAATTGGAAAAGGCCCGAATCGTCAAGCTCCTGCAAAAGCACGGGCGTCCACTCATACCAGTGAGGGTGATTTTTACTTTGCCCGTCGATGATCAGCACTTTGATCAGATCATTCCTGCGTCTTTTTTTCTTTTTGGCTTCCGAAGTTATGGGATCAGTGATGGTCAGTAGGCAAATAATAAAAAGGATTAAAATCCTCCAAAAAGAGTCAGGCATTTGCTGTAATTTTTGTTGCTTGTCAAAGTTATTAAAGAAAACCTTATTTTTATAGCAATGACAAAAGGCATTATGATGCAATGAACAT
>WGED01000498.1 GCA_015492915.1 Cyclobacteriaceae bacterium | reverse complement strand
GAATAAAATAAGGAGCGAAGGAGGGCTTCGCTTTTATCAACGTTTTAAATTTCCTGTTACCGGTATCGTACGCTTCATCGGGCTTCGGCGGACAATGTCCACCCATAAATTTTCGTCCTCCGAAGCTCTGTGGTGAGAACAAAGGATTTTATATAGTGCCATTTAATCTTTGTGGAAAATAAGTAATTGGGCATTGTTCCCTAAAACTCTAATATGAATAAATTTCAATAGGCGTAATCCAAATTTGTATATTTGTTTTATGTGGTACGTCTATATTCTCAGGTGCTCCAACGGTAATATTTATACTGGCTGTACGAATGATCTTGACAAAAGGCTTTCAAAACACCAAAAAGGGCTGGTACATTTTACAAAGGATAAATTACCGGTAGAATTTATTACTTATACCGCTTTCACAGATAAGTACAAAGCCTTTGATTTTGAAAAGTATTTGAAATCAGGATCAGGAATTGCGTTCAGAAATAAACGATTGATATGACGCACTACTCACCTTATAATTCCTTCCACCCCATTGGAACCCCCATCATAAAAAACGCCCATTCCCTCATAAAACCCTCCGGAAAAACCTGAATGCGCCCTTTCAGGGGCATATTGTTATGTTACCGATTATTATGCGTACCTTTGAAGCTCACTTTTAAAACACATCTATTAAAATCCCCCCAAATCTTAATTTCAAAATATTAATAACATTATAATGCAATTTGAAGAACTGAATATTATTGCTCCCGTGTTGCGGGCGCTTAAAGAGGAAAACTATACCCAACCGACTTCTATACAGGAACAGGCAATACCGCTGATCCTCGAAAAAAAAGACCTGATGGGCAGTGCCCAGACAGGCACAGGCAAAACGGCGGCTTTTGCCATACCGATACTACAACAGGTTTATCTCGATCGTCATCATCATGGCAAAAGGCGTAAAATACGTGCTCTCATTCTGACACCTACACGCGAACTGGCGGTCCAGATAGGAGAGAGCTTCTCGACCTACGGAAAATATACCGGCATTAAAAATACGGTTGTTTTCGGCGGAGTATCACAACGTGCCCAGACCAATGCTTTGCGTAATGGCGTCGATGTTCTCATCGCCACGCCGGGCAGGCTTATGGATCTGATGGATCAGGGCTTCGTCAGGCTGAATGATATCGAGTATTTTGTGCTCGATGAGGCTGACAGGATGCTCGATATGGGTTTTATCCATGACATTCGCAAGATTATCAACAAATTGCCCGGGGAAAGGCAGTCATTGTTTTTCTCGGCTACCTTGCCCGAGAATATCATTGCGCTTTCAAAGACGATCCTGAATAATCCTGAAAAGGTAGAAGTGAGTCCTGCCTCACCTACCGCCGAGACTATTCAGCAATACCTGTACTATACCAACAGGTCGCACAAAAAAGACCTCCTGTTCCATATTCTCGAGGATCACGACATCGATCAGGTGCTATTGTTCTCAAGAACCAAGCGCGGCGCCGACAGGATAGCCCGCACCCTGCAAAAGCAACACATCTCCACCGCAGCCATCCATGGCGACAAGCCGCAAAATCAGCGTCAAAAAGCGTTGACACAGTTTAAAGCCGGAAAGATCAGGGTGCTGGTGGCTACGGATATTGCTGCAAGAGGCATCGATATCGATAAGTTAAAGCATGTTATCAACTATGATATTCCCAACATCGCCGAAACCTATGTGCACCGGATAGGCAGGTCGGGCAGGGCAGGAGAGGAAGGTACTGCCATTTCCATTTGCGAGCCGGAAGAGAATGCCTACATCAGGGATATTGAGAAACTGATCAATCAGCGGATTGAACGAGTGGAGGAACATCCGTACCCACAAACGGAAAGACCGATGAACGGAAAAGAAAAGCGGGGATGGGAAAAGGAAAAACAGCGAAGGAAAAGAGAATTCTTTTCTGCAAAGAATAAAAAGCGTAATAATTCAAGAGCCTCTGCCAGGTAGTCACAATTTAACCCAAAATTCTCACCAGGATTTCGTTATGAAAGGTTAAAGTACAACTTGTCCCGCCAGGGCGGGAAGAAAATCAACACGTTTGATGAGGAGGCATAATGCACTTTTATGGTGACGAATCAAACGTGAACGAAGTGCCTGATTTTGAAGTAGTTTAAGCTCGGAATAGAAAGGTTATTGAGAATTTTGGGTTTAAGATATCGCCGTAATGGCGATAATAAAATTTTTAATTTATGTTTGCCTGAAAAGTACTCATCATGAAGCACCTTGTTTTAAAAATAGCAGGAGCATTTTTAGCAGTATTCGGCCTTATCACCTTGTTTCTGAGCGGATCAATAATTTTTGATCTGTTCGGCATCCGTGCCAAAGAGGGTAATTATGTCCTGGTGGTTGTTTGGGCTAATTTTATTTGCAGTTTTCTTTATCTGTTTGGAGCATACGGATTTTTTGCTGCAAAGAAATGGGTGATAAGACCATTAGTCCTTTCCGTGATTATTCTCGTGGCTGCCTCCGTCGGTTTTTTCATTCACATGAATTCGGGCGGACTGTATGAGACAAAGACGATTGGCGCTCTGATATTCAGGATTACCGTCACACTGATCTTCACTGCCTTGGCTTATTTTAAAATCACAAAAAAAGAGCAAATCTCATAGGTGTCCTCATGGGGAAATAACTGGGTTTTGCGTGAAAAATCTCAGTGTTAATGAAGAATTGTCCTGAATAAACCATCTCAGATATACATCCCCGCTTGCTTATTGAGTTTTTTCCAGTATCGCCGGTAAAAGAGATTTGGACGACCAGATATGGGAATCCCTTTGATTTTTTCATAAAGTTCATCGTTAACCTTCCGGGATCGATCGAAGGCCTCTTCCGTTAGCTCATAGCCTCCTTTTCCATCAACAGATACTTTTTGAATTATTTCGGCTTCAAGCGTGCTCTGATCAATTTTGACTACAGGCGCTCTTGATCTGTAATCATGTAATACCGTCCGGTGCAGCCGCTCGAATGACCACCAATATGATTTATTATCAAAAACTTCAACAGGCTGCCCCAGGTCGGGCAGTACTTCTTTTTCAAACCACACTGGTTTGAAAAAGGACAGGCAGGGCGCTGAAGTGCCGGTCACCCAAAAGAGGGGTTTGTCCTTCCGCAAGTGCGCTATCAGGGAGCCGGTGGTCTGGCTTGCATGGCGGGTGAGTGGATTGGCGGCATGGGCGCAGATAGAATTACTCAGTAAATGTGACGAAGGATTGTAAGATTCGCTGTGATGTGACCGAAGATGAGCCATGGCGGACCCCGGTGTGATTTTTCCTTCCGAATTATGCAAGAAATCCATGGCACACTTTTCTCTGACGCGGCAGGCCGAAAAATGCGTATAGAGCCCATCGGAAAACGCCGAAGCAAATCCCCTGCTTCTCTTCACCCAGCCTTTTTTTCGTGCAAAATCCATAGCTCCGGGATGTATCTCGTCGTAATTGTCTTCGATGGTAAGCCCGTTGCTGATGGCGTAATAATTTGAAACCTTTTTGGCAGCCCAGTATTCTCCGGCAGTCTCCAGGACCCATGCTTCCTGTGGATCGGCAACAATAAAGCTATTGTGATATACAAATGATTTGTCGCGGTACCCGCAGATGCCTCCCTGTCCGCATTTTTCGAGCAATCTGATGATCACGTCTTTCGCTTCTGCGGCAGTTTTTGCACGTTCGAGCCCCAGTCGCAGCAAGTCCATCCCCGTGAGTACGCCATCTTTTCGTACTTTCAGTTTTGTGAATACGGCTTCATTTCCGATCACCACGCCGTGTTCATTGGCGCCCATCTCAGCGCCCCACATCCAGAACGGCCTTGATATCAATACCGCGTGAGTATGCCTCGCTTGCGGGATTGTAATATAAGTGCAATGTACCACGGCACCCTGAGCGTAATCTGCCGCCGGATGGTATTCAAGCGCCTGGGCCTCGTTTGCTTCGCGGTCACTGTTTTTGGCGAAGATAACCGAGCCGTCGGACGTGGCGGATGGGAGGGCTACAAATGTATCGCACATGGTCAGCGCTTTATTTTTCCGGGTAAAATGAACTGATATCGCTTGCGCAAAATATTATTGATGACCCATCGGTCCATTTTTCTGAGGACCAAAAACAACTGCCAGATAAACTTGTCTTCTTTGTAATAATCGTCGATTTCTTTTCGTGTAATTTCTTTCATGTCTTCTTCCAGATGTTCATTGGCGAGCGGCAGGAGTGCCCCGATCAGCCCGGGTTTTTGTTCTTTATAAAGATTGGCCAGCAGGTCGGTATAAACCAGCCGGAGGTCATAATACCGCTCCATCACTCCTTGCAGAAAGAATTTCCGGATGATCCATTTCAAGGGCCCGGGTGTGCTGTTGAGTAAAAGTTCAGGATCGAGTTGCTCATCGCCATTTACCTTAAACAAAGGGGTGCTTGTATCTACAAATATCAGATTATCGTCGTTCATTGCCCAGTTAGAGATCTGTCCGTCGATACTCAGTTCAATTTCCGGTGCCATTTGCCTGTTATACAGCCATACTTTTTTTATTTCTCCAAGGATATTTTCCGCCATCCTGATAGCATCATTTTCAGGCAGGGTATGTATGAGTTTATGGCAAAAATTTTCACCGAAGATTTCTTTCTGTCCTATATACAGCACCACCGGATTCCCGTTCACAATCGTCACACTGTCTTCGGGCAAAATAAGCCCCGCAGCTTTCAGCGCACCGGTATAGTGCAGATAATTTTGGGAATAACGCCTGGCGACCTTTTCGTCAGTAAATAGCGGGAGGCGTTTAAAGACCCAACCCGGCAGACCTTCTACAGCAAAAATGGATGATATTTCACCATAGCCTTTTACAATTGCCCTGATCTCTGATTTTTCGGGTTGCTGAGGGTTCAGACCCCTCTCGAATTTCTCGAGCAATAATTGTAGATTTTTCATGACTTTTCCACCCATGAACTTATGGCTTTTTTTGCTTTTAAAAATGTGAGCAGGGTCTTCATCTGTTTTATGGATTTATTGAGCTTTTCCATGACGAACGGTATTTCACCCAAGGTCATCGTCAGCGGTGGGAGAAATTGTACGCGTTTCGGATCATTATGGGCGTACACCATCAGCAGGCTGTTGTCGTAGGCGGTTTTGGTGAGGATGGGCCCTGCGGCCTCATCGTGCAGTTCCAGTGCGAGCATAAGACCCAATCCGTGAATTCTCTTAAATATCTTGTTGTGTTTTTGTTGTAGTTTTTCCAGTCCGAATCGGACCTCTTCGGAAATGACATTGACGTGCTCGAGGAAGCCCGGCTTTGACGAAATGTCCAGTACTTTCAGTGCTACCGCACATCCCGGTTCTGAGCCTCCGAATGTGGAAATATGGCTGAACGGATTTTGATGAAACACACTCTCAAGCCTCTGATCGAGCACTGTTGCCGTGATCGGATAAATGCCCCCCGACAGGCCCTTGCCCAGCACCACGATGTCAGGCGTCACTTCAAAATGCTCAAAAGCCCATAGCTTGCCGGTGCGCCCGAGGCCGCTCTGAACCTCGTCGAGAATAAGCAACGCACCCCTTTTCTCACACAAAGCCTTTACATTTCGGTAAAAATCCATGGCCGGCACAGGCATACCGAGGGTAGCCGGGATCGTCTCAAAAATAACTGCTGCCGTTTCGTCATCCAGCTCATGCTCCAATGCTTCGAGATCATTGAATGGGATTTGGGTGAAATTATCAGACTCCAGCCTGAAGGGGGCCTTGTATTGCTCGTCGCCCGTCAGTACGGCCAGTCCGGTGTGACCGTGATAACCGCCAATGGCCGAAATGATCTTTTTTCTTTTTGTAAATCCCCGGGCCACTTTGATGGCGAGGTCCATCGCTTCGCCACCGCTCACACCAAACACCGTATAATTAAGATTGCCCGGCATCAGGGCTGAGATCATTTTGGCGAGCCTCGCGCGGTGCCGGCTCATCAGGTGGTGGTTTCCGATATCGAGTTTTTCAAGTGCGGACTGAAGAGCCTGAATGATCTCCTCATTTCTGTGGCCGAGATTGAACACACCGCCGTTGCAATGAAGATTGAACAATTTTTTCCCCCCATCCATATCCGACAACCAGGAGCCTTTGCGATCGCCCATCACAAAATCCATGTCGTACTTTTTGAAAAATTCAGCCTTCCCGCTCGATACGTGATCGCGGAACAACCTGATCGCTTCGGCTTTTTCCCGGGATGGTTTTGACTTATTGAATAACCCGAATATCATGGTGAGTCTTTTAGCCTCACAATCTAATGAATTTCAGGTATATTTTCAGAATATCGGGCACTGGCCTGTTTGTGCCAAGAAAAGGCCAGCCTCATTATTATTCATGGAAAAACGATCATTTTTCATAGACCTGTTTTGTGCAACTTGACAACAGGGGTGATGGAGGCCGGCATAAAAAAAAGCCCCTGCCGGGACCGACAGGAGCTTTCGCCAAGGTTGGGTTAAGTAGATCTTTATTCAGTTTTTTCAAAAGCCATTTTATATACCAATCCCGCGATCAGGGCTCCGACGATCGGCGCTACCCAAAACAGCCACAGTTGTCCCATGGCCCAGCCTCCGTCGGCAAAAAGAGCCTGGCTGGTACTACGGGCAGGATTTACAGAGGTATTGGTAACCGGGATGGAGATCAGGTGAATAAGTGTGAGGCCAAGACCAATGGCGATGCCGGCAAAGCCTGCAGGAGCCCTTTTGTCCGTAGCGCCGAGGATGATAAACAAAAACATCATGGTCATCACCACTTCCGTAACCAGTGCAGCGGGCAGCGAATAACCACCGGGAGAGTGCTCGCCGTATCCGTTGGCAGCAAAGCCTCCCGCCTCAAAACCGGTTTTGCCGCTGGCGATGAGGTACAGGATTGCTGCACCGGCAATGCCACCGAGTACCTGTGCGATGATGTAGGGCAGGAGTTCTTTGGCCGGAAACCTGCCTCCCATCCAGAGACCGAAAGACACCGCGGGATTGAAATGTGCGCCCGAAATATGGCCGAGACCATAGACCAGGGTCATTACCGTAAGGCCAAATGCCAGGGCTACGCCCAGAAAGCCGATGCCGAGTCCGGGAAAAGCGGCGGCAAGCACAGCACTGCCGCATCCGCCGAGTACCAGCCAGAAAGTGCCGATGAATTCAGCAGTGAGTTTTTGCGTAAGATTCATGACGGAGTCTTTAAGTGTAAAAATGAACGGGTGTTATTTCATAAACAATATTCAAAATTTATGTTAATTGAAAAAGTTTTTGCCTGATTTTTAGTAACTATCTATT
>WGED01000497.1 GCA_015492915.1 Cyclobacteriaceae bacterium | reverse complement strand
GTTATGAATAAATAACATAATGAAAATTATTTGTTATGTTATGTTATTAATTTAATCCTTGATACTGTGTTATTTATGATTTTAGCGATATGTTTATGATTTTTTACCATATAGTAATGTTATGTTTTTTTGTTTGCCGGACAATTTGTTTTAATGGAGATTTGCGCTGAATTAACGGCAACTTCAAAATGTACAGAAACCTTACCGATCATGAAATAGGCCTCCTGACGATGCAGGGGTGTTCTGCCGAAGACTGGAGCCTGATAAAAGTGCACAACCATTTTCTACCCGACAATATCCAAAACGTCAAGTTCAGTGGCAGCATCAGACTCAACCGGTTCAGCAAATCCGTTACATTATTTGGCGGTATCACTTTCAAAACAGGCCTTTACAACGCCTGGCTGCACAACTGCACCGTTGAAGACAATGTGCTGATACACAATGTCAGGGGTTATATCGCCAATTATCATATTGACAAGGATTCGATCATTCAGAATATTACCACCCTGGCTGTGGATGGCGAAACGACTTTTGGCAACGGCACATATGTGAACACCATCAACGAAGGCGGTGGCAGAGCCATACCGATATTTGATCACCTCTCGGCTCATGTAGCATATATCATGACCTTATACCGTCACCGCAATAAGGTGATTCAAAAACTCGAAAAGATGATCCTCGACTATACCAGCAGCATCAAAAGCCGGATGGGATATATCGGCAGAGGCTCATACATCATCAATTGCAACACGATAAGGAATGTCAGGATCGGGCCGGCGACCAGGATCGACGGGGCAAAAAAGCTGGAGAACGGCAGCATCAACAGCAATACAGAGGCGCCCGTCACCATTGGCGAGGGCGTGATACTGGAAGATTTCATCATCAGCTCCGGTTCCAGGATCAACGACGCCACACTGGTAGCAAAATGTTTTATCGGCCAGGGCTGCATCCTGGACAAACATTATTCTGCGGTCGAATCATTGTTTTTTGCCAACTGCCAGGGTTTTCATGGAGAGGCCTGCTCCATCTTTGCCGGTCCGTACACGGTGACCCATCATAAGTCCACCCTGCTCATTGCAGGAATGTTTTCATTTCTCAATGCCGGCAGCGGATCCAATCAGAGCAATCATCTGTACAAGCTGGGGCCGATACATCAGGGCATAGTAGAGCGAGGCGCCAAGACAACCAGCGATTCGTACATACTCTGGCCCGCCAAAGTGGGCGCCTTCTCACTGGTGATGGGACGTCACTACAAGCACTCCGACACAACAGACTTTCCATTTTCTTATATAATAGAAAGCAACGACGAAACGATCCTGGCACCGGCCATCAACCTGCGCAGCGTCGGCACCATACGGGACTCCAAAAAATGGCCCAAAAGGGATATCCGCACCGACTCAAACCTGCTCGACAAAATCAATTTCAACCTGCTCAGCCCGTACACCGTCCACCGGATGATGAAGGGGCGCGATATTCTCCTGAACATCCTCAGCCTATCGGGCGAGGTGGCCAGGGAATATTCTTATAAAGAAATGAAGATCAGAAAGAACGCATTGCGGAGGGGGATTGAACTGTATGAAATGGCCATCTGGAAATTCCTTGGTAATTCACTGATAACACGGCTGAAAAGCGCCGAAATACATGACAATTTGACCTTTTTGGAGGCCCTGAAAAAAGATTCGCCCATCGGCAGTGGCAAATGGGTTGATCTGGCAGGCCTCCTGTGTCCGGTCAATGCGCTGGAGAAATTGCTGTCGGATATTGAAAATGATGCCATCTCCACCATGGAGGAAGTGAAAATGGTGATCAATTCCCTGCATCTTAACTATTACAACTACGAATGGAGCTGGGCCTATGACGCCCTCGAAAGCGTATATGGCAAAAAAATTACGGATTTTACCCCCGGCGATGTTATTGCGATAGTAGAACGCTGGAAAAAAAGCGTCCTCACCATTGATGATATGTTGTATAAAGATGCCCTGAAGGAATACTCGGATGAGATCATGACCGGCTTCGGTATAGATGGCGATGACGGAAACGTGCGGGCCGAAGATTTCAGGGCTGTGATCGGCGAACCCGAAGACAATGAGATGATCAAAGAAATATTGGCTCATAAGGAGAAAAAAAGAAGGTTGGGAGAAGAGATAACCGGGCTGATGAAAAATCTGTTGGAAAAGGCCAAAACGAAATGATATGTGTGGAATCATCGGATACATTGGCGCCGGGGAGGCTTACCCCAAATTGATCGAGGGCCTCAAACGGCTCGAATACAGGGGATACGACTCGGCCGGGATCGCTTTGCACAACGAAAAAGTGAATCTGTACAAAAAACAGGGAAAGATCAGCGCCCTTGAAGGCTTTGTCTCGGACAAGGATACTTCCGGCGCCATCGGCATCGGCCACACACGCTGGGCCACTCATGGCGGGCCCAATGATGTAAACGCCCACCCCCAGCAATCGATGAACGGCCTTTTTACCATTGTGCATAACGGCATCATTGAAAATTATGAAACACTCGGGGAAGACTTGATAAAAGACGGCTATGCGTTTCAAAGCCAGACCGACACGGAAGTATTGTGCAACCTCATCGAATATTTTTATATCAATTCGGATACCCCGGACGCCGAAGAGGCTATCCGCAGTGCACTGTCAAAAGTAATCGGCGCTTATGGCCTGGCGGTGATCTGCGCAAATGAGGCGGACAAGATTATCGCTTCCCGTAAAGGCAGTCCGTTAATTATAGGCCTGGGCAATAAGGAATATTTTCTGGCGTCCGATGCCGCGGCTATTGTCAAACATACCAGCAATATTGTTTACCTGAACGACAATGACATAGCTATATTGAAACACGATCTTTTTACATTAAAAAACCTCAACAACCACCCCGTATCCCTCACGGTCGAACAGCCTAAATTATACCTCGGCGAAATTGACAAGGGGGATTTCGACCATTTCATGGAAAAAGAGATATTCGAACAACCAAAGATCGTTAAAGACACACTCAGAGGCAGGCTGAACTCCGGAACGGGAGATATCAAATTGGGCGGATTGATAGAGGTAATGCCCAATCTTGTCGCGGCAAAAAGGATAATCATAATCGGTTGCGGCACCTCCTGGCATGCCGGCCTGATAGGCGAATACTGGATAGAGCGATATGCGCGTATCCCCGTGGAGGTGGAATACGCTTCCGAATTCCGTTACCGGAACCCGGTACTCGGTCCTGAAGATGTTGTCATCGCAATAAGCCAAAGCGGGGAAACGGCCGACACCTTAGCCGCTGCTGAGATGGCCAAAGAAAAAAGCGCAACGGTACTCGGCATATGTAACGTACCGGGCTCCACCTTGTCACGATTGACGAAAGCCGGTGTGTTTACTCACGCAGGCGTGGAGATAGGGGTAGCATCAACCAAAGCCTTTTTGGCACAGACGACGGTACTGCTGATGCTCACAGCAAAACTGTCTCATGAGAAAAAAACAATTACCAGTCAGGACTTCGAAACCATCATCAATGAATTGGCGGCTGTTCCGGAAAAAATAGAGGATATTCTGAAAGAATCAGGGCATATTAAAAAAATCGGCGAAAAATACAAAGATATTTCCAACGCACTGTTTCTGGGCCGGGGCAACCTTTTTCCTGTAGCGTTGGAAGGCGCTCTGAAGCTGAAGGAAATATCCTACATCCATGCCGAAGGATATGCGGCAGGTGAAATGAAGCACGGACCCATAGCATTGATCGACGACAACCTGCCCGTTATTGTCATTGCACCCAACGATGCATATTATGAAAAGATCCTGAGCAATATCCGAGAGGTGAAAGCGCGGCGCGGCAATGTGATCGCAGTAATTAATAAAAGCGACAGCAACCTGGAACAACTCTCCGACGAAGTGATCAGGATACCCGCTACACACCCTGCCATTACTCCTTTGGTGGCTATAATCCCCTTACAGTTGTTGGCTTATCATATCGCCGTACTCCGCGGGTGCAATGTCGATCAACCGCGCAACCTGGCCAAATCTGTGACGGTGGAGTAGAACCGGGAGTGGGTGCCGGTGTGGAACTTCGGCGTGTCTGATACGGTTACCTAACTCTATCATCAATACCCCGCCGCCTGGCCGTCTTTCCTCGATTCGGAAGCGCCATAGTACACCTTATTTTCCCCATCCCGCATAATGGCCTGATAGCCTCCATAAGGCCCCACAGCAAAGCGTATTTTATGCCCTTTTTTCATAAGCTCACGCACCACTTCATAATCGAACCCCGATTCGAGTTGAACCCATCCGCCATTTTTCATCTCTTCGCCTGTAGGTTGTGATGAGCCCATGTGATTGATACGGGGTGCATCGCCCGCTTCCTGCAGGTTCATGCCGAAATCGATGACATTGACCAGGATTTGCACATGACCCTGCGGCTGCATGGCACCTCCCATCACACCGAAGCTGAGCCACGGTTTGCCGTCTTTTGTCACAAAAGCCGGGATGATGGTATGGAAAGGCCGCTTGCCCGGTTCAAAGGCATTGCGGTGATTTTTGTCAAGCGAAAAGAGCGCCCCGCGATCCTGAAGCACAAAGCCAAGGCCCGGTGGAGCCATTCCCGAACCGATGCCGAGGTAATTGCTCTGGATAAGCGATACCATATTGCCTTCGCTGTCAGCAGTAGTCAGATAGATCGTCTCGCCATGACCCGGCTCGCCCGCCGGATAGCTGCGCGCCGCCCTGTTCATATTGATAAGTTTCCTTCGCTCTGCAGCGTATTCTTTTGAAATAAGCTCTTCAACGGGTACATCCGCGAAGGCCGGATCGGCATAATATTTTGCCCTGTCCTCATAAGCCAGTTTTTTGGCTTCTATGAACAAATGCATATAGTCCACACTGCCAAAGCCCATGGATTTCAGGTCATATCCTTCGAGGATATTGAGCATCTGCAATGCCGCGATGCCCTGCCCGTTGGGGGGAAGTTCCCAAACATCATATCCGCGATAGTTCGTCGAGACGGGCTCCAGCCATTCCGAACGATGAGAAGCCAGGTCTTCATAGCTCAGAAATCCTCCCTGCTCCTTCATAAACTTTGTGATTGTTTTTGCGATATCGCCCTTGTAAAAGGCATCACGGCCACCTTTTGCTATTTTTTCAAGTGTGTTGGCCAGCCATGGGTTTTTGAATATTTCCCCTTTTCGTGGCGTCCGGCCGTTGGGCATGAAAATCTCCTTAAAATTCGGGTATTTCTCATAGCGGGGGGCGCTTCGCTCCAGATAGTACGCGATGAGTTCGGCCATGGGAAAGCCCTCTCTCGCATAGCTGATGGCAGGCGCCAGCACCTCTTTCATGGATAATTTACCAAATTTCCCATGCAGCTCAAACCAGCCGTCAACACACCCCGGCACCGATACCGGCAACGGCCCGAAAAGCGGTATGTGCTCATAGC
>WGED01000496.1 GCA_015492915.1 Cyclobacteriaceae bacterium | reverse complement strand
ATATTCAACAACAGATTTGCCCAATCTTTGAGACTTTTCAAAATCACTTCGTCTGGCAATAATATGAGGGCATATTGGAATATTATAAAGTTTTGCAGCTTCCATAACATCCGCAACGGCTTTTTCATGGTGCGGTAATGGCCCCTTGTTTATAACAATGAGCGCCAGTTTTTTTTCTTCATGTACGGCTTCTGCTGTTTTTGATGTCGCTTCCACAGCGAGTATCTCAGGCGTAAAAGGAATGATAACAAGATCGGCGAGTTTTAGAATGGTAGAAACTGGCTCGCTCGTTTTAGGGGCATGAGGAGGGGTATCTATAAAAACAACATCGATGTTATTTTCTTGAAGTATTTTGAATTGCTTTCCTAAATCTGGGGCTTTGCTGGAAGCAAACAAGGGACCGTCAGCATGTCTATATTTTGCAGACCATTGGAATGTACTTTGTTGTTCATCCATATCCAAAACAGCAACTCGCTTTTCTTCGAGTTCGGCTGCAACTGAAAAATTCAGTGCAAGCGTCGTTTTCCCAACGCCACCTTTTTGAGCAATAATCGCAATTTTTTTCATATAAAATGCTCACCAAATAAAGATTACAAATTTACATACAAAGTTGTAAATATGTTTGCAATGGTTATTTTTACAATAAAACAATAATGTAAACATGTAATATTTGTTGGAGACATGCAATGTATCATTTTCTCATCATAATGGACCGGGATGCTAAATCAAAATGTTTTTATGTGATCTTCATGCATCACAATGTAAACAATATTACATGAAATATTGTTTACATTGATTTGTGCGTAAGTATATTTTATAAATCAATGAGATAGATGTTATTACAAGTTTACATGTAAACTTGTAATATTACATGTAAATTTCTTTGCGTGAGGTTGAGAGATAATCCCCCCGTTTTTAAAGGGAGTTATCGGTAGAATGTGACTTATCATGCTGCAATCAGTTCGAACAGGAAGTCCCCGTCCCACGCTGCTTCATGACGTTTCTGGCACATTGAGCCTTTTTCTTTCGAACTTCGCAGGATGTTGCTGGCCATGAGTGGCCCAGTGCCACGAAGCTGTGCAAAATGGCAAGGTTTTAACGGGAAGTGGCGATCTCGCTGTTTTTCACTCGGTCTATGGTGGCAACGCCTACGTTGAAGTGACGGGCGATGGATCGGATGCCCATACCCTCTTTCAGCATGCGGGCGACCTCTTCTTGCTGATGGGATGTGAGCTTGGGTTTGCGGCCGAATTTGACGCCGCGCTTTTTGGCAGCGATGCGTCCTTCTGCCGTCCGGTCGCGGATGAGGCTGCGTTCAAGTTCAGAAAGTCCCGCAAAAACAGTAAGTAAGAACTTCCCCATTGAGCTCGTCGTGTCGGCCCAAGGCTCGCGCAGTGATCGAAATTCGATACCATTTTCTTCCAAACTCATGGTGATCTCGAACAGGTCGCGGGTTGATCGGGCCAGTCGGTCGAGGCTTGTAATGATGAGCGTATCGTCTTCGCTGATCTCTTTGAGCATCCTGGTAAGCTGCGGACGCTTGCAGTCTCCTCCCGTCAATTTTTCCTCGAAAATTTTTTCGCAACCGGCTTTT
Organism: Cyclobacteriaceae bacterium; assembly: GCA_015492915.1. Lineage (GTDB taxonomy): Bacteria > Bacteroidota > Bacteroidia > Cytophagales > Cyclobacteriaceae > JAAUQL01. The sequence goes on along the minus strand of WGED01000496.1, from coordinate 3,775 downwards.
TCGAGCTGGTCGCGTTGGCTGTCGAGGTTTTGTCCGGTTGTCGAGACGCGCGCGTAGCCGATCAGCATGCAAAATCCTTTATTTTTGGCCTTCTGTTTCGGAACGGAATAACGGAAATTCTAACTGATTGAATTCATGTGTCAAATTTATCGTTCCGAAATTTATAAATTTAGGAACTTAAGAAGCATAAATTTTGTTGTAAAAATTTATAATTGCTCTCCCCCAAATAAATGCCTTCAGGAAGGATTACCTTTTTTCCAGCGTGTTGTGATGTCGAGTCATTTGTTTTTCTCGATGCACAAGGCTGCAGGCTCGGGGGCAAGCAAGAATATTTCACGTTTTTGGGGGCACGGATTTTAGCGTATGAGCGCTCACAGAGCGCCATATCAGAAAATAAACGCCATGAGCAGAGTTAAAAGAGTTGAGTGATTTCTTTAGCGATAAGAAGCCAGTCAAAATGAGTTTCTGCATAGATGCGAGCTTTCTTCTGCGCACTGGTGCGATCAAAATTTGTATGCAAATGCTGCGTTATGACTCTGGCTAGGTCTCTTGCATCATCCGGGTTATGTGTTGCCAGCCATCCTTTTCCGGCAAGTTCCGAAATTCCCGGGATGCGCGCGCTAATTACAAATCGTCCGGCAGCTGCATAATCCCGGATCTTGATTGGCGATAGTCCGATTTCAGCATTGCGTGCCTGCGTAAAAGGTGCAAGAGCTATATCGAAAGAATTGATAACAAGATTGGCCTGTTCGCGCTGGACATATCCGATAAAATCTGTGCGATCCATCACTTTGAGCCGAACAGCAAGTTCCTCAAGACGAACCTTTTCCGGCCCGGTGCCAGCAATCACAAGACGTAGCTTCTCATTCGGCTTCATGAGTGAGAATGCCTCGATGGCCGTCGCCACCCCTTGCCACGGCACAAGACCACCAATAAAACCAAGACGCGTGATCGACGGATCAAGATCAAGATTGGCGATGGCCTCTTCACGGGCAATCGGGTGAAAAGCTTTTGTATCAGCGCCATTACCGATAACGATGATCTTACCAGGAGAAATTCCCTCTTGTACAAGCAACCGCTTAAGTCCCTCTGTCACCGTGCGAGATCGATGCGCAATACGGGAGCTCTGCACCTGAGACCAACGCTCCAGACTGGCTAACCAGCGCGACCCCGCGCGCTGGCCCAGACGTTCAGAGGCCATCCAGCCATTGTGTTCGACAATAACGAACATGCCCATAGCGCGACCGATAAGAGCCAGAAATGGTGTAAGTGTGTTAACACGTATATACAGGATATTAAACCTGCCGATAAGCCTTTGCCTGACAAGGGGAAAAATTTGGGGAAGCGCATCCAGCGATCCTGGCATGCCGAAACGGGATAGACTAAAAGTAAACCTCAACCAGTCACCAGAATCTGTCGACGTTTTCTCACGCTTTGTCAGGCGGCGTGGCGTCAGCATACAGACCTCGTGACCAAGTTTCAGGAAAGATTTAGCCAAAGCCAGTTGATGTTGTGCTCCTCCCTCGCTTTCGGCAATCCTGGTAAGATTAACCATTAAAATACTGGCTTTTGCAATATCAGAAACACTCATTATTCAAATTCCATTTCAAATAACTCCATCCAGCGTAAAAAGTTCATGCAGCGCCATATTGTCTGCTGATCGCGGGCATTTTCAAGCCGTTTCTCATTGAACATCTGCCTTATAGCAATGCCATTGATCATAGGTGCGGCTCTATCGAGCATTTCATCACGCATGATGTTATCCATCCAGGTCCTGTTGGTCTCAAGCCAGTCTTGTTGAGGGGTTGCAAAACCGATTTTGTCGCGCCGGTCAAGAATCTTGTCGGGAACCAGACCACGCATGGCATGACGTAAAACCGACTTGGTTCGTGCCCCACTGTCAATCAGGTAATGTTCTGGCAAGCTCTGCACAAATTCGGCGATTTCTACCGTCAAAAAGGGCACCCGGCTTTCAACGGCGTGGGCCATGGCATTCCTGTCCTGATATCTTAGCAGGGCAGGAAGGGTTACATCTGCAATACTGGCGGCAAGCTCGGCTTTGAGTGGATCAGGAACGGCAGGCACATCCGTCTGATCTGCCAGTCCCCCGCGAGATTCAATCCATTCTTGCCGCAACCAGTGCGGTACAAGCGGCCTGCCGAGAAGTTGCCTGCCTAACCTTTTGCTAAAATCCGGAAATTTTGTCGGCATCAGATGTCGAAGAGCATGAAGCCATATGGCCCGGGTCGATATATTGCCTGTGGCCACTGCGTTCCGGGCAAAGCGCAGCGTTGCCCCCGGTCGTCCTTTCTGAATCAATGATGCCAGTCGAGCAGAAAAATAACTGGCATAGCCGCCCATAAGCTCATCCGCACCCTGGCCATCCAGGGCGACCTTTATGCCTTTTCGACCAATAAGCTCATAAACCCGGTATTGAGCATAAATGCTAGCAGAGCCAAACGGCTCGCCCTGGGTGTAAATGAGCGCGTCTATATGGTCTGGCAAATCCTGTCCAGATAAATGCACCCAGTGCATATGCGCGCCAACCGAACGACCGGCTATCTTTGCCCAACGCTCCTCGTTCTGCCTGAAATCGGTAGAGACAAAGCTAAAACTATGAATATCCAGATCTTGGCCCGCAACCGAACGGATGAGAGCTATGATAGCCGAAGAATCAATCCCGCCCGACAAGGTGGCAGCGACCGTTGTATCTGAGCGCAAATGCAGTTGAATAGAGTCTGACATCAGTGTGCGAAGTTTACTGGAGGCCTCGTCAAAACCAATATCGCATTGTTCCTTGCGTCCGGTTGACCAATAGCACTTCGGACAAACATTTTGCGGGTTTTCAAGAGAGATCAGGGCATGATGACCGGCAGGAAAACGCTTAACCGCATCAAATAGCGTGTGACCGTCACTTCGGTCTGTGTAGCCATAACGCAAATACGCGAAGGCCGCCTGCGGATCTATCCTGTGTGGCAGATTGCATGCCTCAACCAGAGCCGGAATCTCGGAAGCAAACGCAAGACCACAGGAGGTGATGGCATAATAGAGCGGCTTGATGCCGAAAGGATCCCGGGCGAGAAACACGGTGTGTTCCTGCGTATCAAGAATAGCAAAAGCGAACATGCCAGTGAAACGCCTGAGTGCTTCCGGCCCCCATTCAGCATAGGCAGCCAGCAATACTTCGCTGTCCGAGTGCGTCGCAAAGCGGTGCCCCCTGGCTTCGAGTCTGGCGCGCAATTCAAGATAGTTGTAAATTTCACCATTATAGACCAACCAATAGCGGCCATCATTCCATGTCATGGGTTGTGCTGACCGATGATCAAGATCGATGATCGCCAGACGATGATGGGCCAGTGCCACCATGGCTCCCTCGGTGATTTCAATATTGCGCTTTACAACGGCCGGTTTTCCAGGACGCCAACCAAGAAATCCTGCATCATCAGGCCCTCTATGCGCCAGCCTGGAGTGCATCCTTTCCATAACACGGGCGCTAACACCGACATTTGAGTGAATTAAACCAGATAGTCCACACATAGAATTGAAAAAATACCTTTGGTTGCTTTATGCAGGCAATGTAAATGGCGATAAAATTTTCGTCACCCGCGGCCTGATTTGATACATCACTATGCCCCCGTCAGCCAATATTGCCGAATGCCAGTTCTAATAACACCGAATGTATGGCCTCAGGCCATAAACGAAGTACCGTGTTGAAATATTTTCGGTTTTCTTATGACCAGGACGGAAAGTTAGAGTATTTTTGGTACAATATAAG
>WGED01000495.1 GCA_015492915.1 Cyclobacteriaceae bacterium | reverse complement strand
TATTTCATAGGTTGACCCCACCAAATCATGATTTGTAATCATTCTAAATAGGCTGGTTCCCGCAAGTGATGACGCCATTATTTTATGGAAATTCTAAGCAATACGAGCGTCAAAACCAGGGATTATTTTTTATGTTTTGTTTTATGCTCGCGCTCTGCTAACTTTCAGCCTCTTAACGGAATTAAACCATCAGGAACATACACCCTATAATCATGAACATACTCAAACACACGGCATTATTGCTGCTGCTCTTTACTCCCTTTCTGGCCGGGGCACAGGAAAAAAAGAGTGAGAAATGGGACATTACCAAGCCGCTCGAACCCTACAAAGAAGTGACCATCGAGACCGACGAGGGCACATGGATGAACCTCGACGTGAGCCCCGACGGCAAAACCATCGTATTCGACCTGCTGGGCGATATTTATATCATGCCTGTGTCGGGCGGCGAGGCGAAAATATTGCGCGAAGGCCATGCCTGGGAAGTGCAGCCGCGCTTCAGTCCTGACGGTAAAATGATCTCCTTCACCAGCGACGCCGGCGGCGGGGACAACATCTGGGTGATGAACGCCGACGGCAGCGACGCACGACAGGTGACAAAGGAAAATTTCCGCCTGCTCAACAATGCCGTCTGGACCCCTGACGGACAATACCTCATCGCGCGTAAGCACTTCACCTCGCAGCGCTCGCTCGGGGCAGGTGAGATGTGGATGTATCACATCAGCGGCGGTGCGGGCGTGCAACTAACCAAACGCAAAAACGACCAGCAGGACGCGGGTGAGCCGTGGGTGGGTCCCGACGGGCGATACGTGTATTTCAGCGAAGACATGTACCCGGGGGGTTATTTCAAATACAACAAAGACCCCAACAAACAGATCTACATCATCCGCAGGTACGACCGGCATGAAGGCAATGTGGAAAATGTAGTGACCGGGCCCGGCGGCGCCGCGCGACCGCAGATTTCGCCCGACGGCAAAAAACTGGCCTTCGTCAGGCGGGTAAGGACAAAATCGGTACTGTATATCCGCGACCTGCACACAGGCATCCAGACGCCCGTATATGATCAACTGACCAAAGACCAGCAGGAAGCATGGGCCATCTTCGGCGTATATCCCAATTACAACTGGCTGCCGGACAACAGGCATATCATCCTGTGGGCAAAGGGCAAGATAAGGAAGATCGATACCGACACAGGCGCTTCGGAAGTGATCCCTTTCAAGGCGAAGGCCACCCACCAGATCACGGATGCGCTGCACTTCAAACAAAACCCCGCGCCGGAATCATTCAAATCTCATGTCATCCGCCATGCCCGCACTTCTCCCGACGGCAAGCTCCTGGCCTTTAATGCAGCCGGGCATCTGTATGTGAAAAAGCTGCCCGACGGCAAACCCGAACGGCTTACGGACAGTGATGACCTTGAGTTTGAGCCGTCTTTTTCGCCCGACGGGAAAAGTATCGTGTACGTGACCTGGAATGATGAGGAGCGAGGCGCCATCATGAAAATTTCGGTCAAAGGGGGAGAGCCGCAAAAACTGACAGAGGAGAAAGGGATCTATCGCGCCCCGGTCTATTCGCCTGATGGAAAAATGATCATTTTTTTCAAGGAAAAAGGCAATGGGGCCATGGGATATGCCTATGGCGTGGAACCGGGCATCTATATCATGAATGCCGACGGCTCCGGCATTCGTTTGGTGACCGAGGAAGGGCAGTATCCCACATTCAGCAGCGACGGCAATCGGGTTTATTATCTCATCAACGGCAACCTGGATAAAAAATACTGCAGCGTCAACCTGAACGGCCATGACAAAAAGGTGCATTTTCATTCAAAATACGCCACACAGTTCGTGCTGAGCCCTGACAACCGCTGGATGGCTTTCGCCGAACTTTTTAACCTGTATGTCATACCTTTTCCGCATCACGGCAAAACCTTTGAGCTGAGCGCCGATACCAGGGCCATGCCCATCGCAAAGGTCTCTGACAAATCGGGCATCAACCTGCACTGGTCCGGCGACGGCCAAAAGATACTGTGGACTATGGGGCCCGACTATTACAGCGCCGAACTCAGGAACTGCTTTACCTTCCTCGAAGGTTCACCTGACAGCATCGGAGAGATCAAAAGGGAGGTCATTGATATCAACCTGATACTTAAAACGGACAAACCTGAAGGTAAACTGGCCTTCACCGGCGCGAGGATCCTCACCATGAATGCCAATGATGAGGTGATTGAAAACGGCACGCTGGTCATTGACGGCAACAGGATCGTGGCTGTGGGCAAAGCGGACGAGGTGGAAGTGCCCGACGACGCTATTCTTATCGACGCCACAGGCAAAACCATCATGCCGGGCATCATCGATACCCACGCGCACCTGCGGGCTTTCCGCTACGGCCTCAGTCCGCAGAAGGACTGGCCTTATTACGCCAACCTCGCTTATGGCATCACCTGCACCCATGACCCGTCATCCAATTCGGAGATGTCACTCTCACAATCGGAGATGGTGCGGGCGGGAGTGATGGTGGGGCCGCGCATCTTTACCACCGGCACCATTCTGTACGGCGCCGAGGGCGATTTTAAAGCGGTGATCAACAGCTACGAAGATGCGCTGTTTGCCGTGGAGCGCACGAAGGCGTTCGGCACCTTCAGTGTGAAGAGCTACAACCAGCCGCGCCGCGACCAGCGACAGCAGATCATCAAAGCGGCACGCGAGCTGGGCGTGATGGTGTATCCCGAAGGGGGCAGCACTTTTTATCACAATATGACCCAGATACTCGACGGCCATACGAGCATAGAGCACAACATCCCCATCGTACCGCTGTATGATGACGTCATTCGGTTGTGGGCGGCCAGCAAGACGGCCAACACGCCGACGCTGATCGTCAACTACGGCGGTCTCAATGGCGAATACTACTGGTACCAGACCACCAACGTATGGGAAAATGAAAAACTGCTGAAATACACCCCCCGCGCCATCATCGACAGCCGCTCACGCCACCGCACCATGGCGCCTATGGAAGAGTATGAGATCGGGCATATCCTCACCTCCAAGTCATGCAAAAAGCTCCATGACAAAGGAGTGAAAATCTGCGTCGGAGGGCACGGGCAGCTACAAGGGCTCGGTGTGCTGTGGGAAATGTGGAACCTGTCGCAGGGCGGCATGACCAACGCTGAAGTGCTGCGTGCTGCCACGATGGACGGCGCGGAATACATCGGTATGGAAGACCATCTCGGCTCGCTGGAGCCCGGCAAGCTCGCTGATGTAATCGTCTTGGACAAAGACCCGCTGGAAGACATTCAGCATATCAACACGGTGATCTACACCATCGTAAACGGCAGGATGTACGACACCGAAACGATGAACGAGATCGGGCATTACGACCGTCCGCGCAGCAAATTCTTCTGGGAACTGGAAGGCTATAACGACAATTTCGAATGGCACGAAGAAACCCACGGCTTTACCGGCATGCGTTGCAGTTGCGGGGAGTAAAAGACACCCCGAAAATCATGAAAAATCCATGATTTTCGGGGCATTTTTATGAATGACTTTGCTGAAAGGCCCCGTCACCCTTCTGCCGCTAATTCATATGCATTTCTTTGCTCTCCTTTTTCCTTAATTCCCTGCGCAGTATTTTGCCCACCGCCGACTTCGGCAGTTCATCACAAAATTCTATATGTTTCGGCACTTTATACCCCGTTAGTCTTTCACGGCAGAAATTTCTTAATTCCTCTGCAGTCAGGCTTTTCCCCCGCTCGATCACTACCCATGCCTTTACGGCCTCACCCTGCCGCTCATCGGGTACGCCGGCGACGCCCACTTCCTGCACGGCCGGATGCGATGCGATGACCTCCTCCACCTCCCGCGGCCATACCTGAAACCCGCTCGGCTTGATCAGGTCCTTTTTGCGATCGACGATATACAAAAACCCTTCCTCGTCCATATACCCCAGATCGCCTGTGAACAACCAGCCGTTTTTAATGGTGTTGGCCGTTTCCTCAGGATTTTTCCAGTATTCCTTCATAAGCTGCGGGGCGCGCATGATAACCTCACCCACTTCTTTTGGCGGCAGTTCCTTCTCTCCCTTATCGGCGTCCACGATTTTGATCTCGACGTCAATGTTGGGTAGTCCCACGCTGCCGGGCTTGTATTTTCCGTAAACCGGGGTGAATGCCCCCGCCATCATGGATTCCGTAAGCGCATACCCTTCGATGATCTTCCCGCCGGTCACCTTTTCAAACCGTTTTTTGATTTCAAGCAGCAATGGCGCAGCGCCGCAGATGCACAGTTTGAGCGACTTTAGGTTTGCCTTGCCCGACTTCACCTTCGGATGGTTCAGCATCGCATTGAACAGTGTCGGGACGCCCGGCAGGAAAGCCGGTTTCTCTTTCCCGATCGTGGCGATGACATCATCCAGGTCACGCGGATTGGGCACCAGCGCCAGCGGATGGTGGCCGATAATGCCTGTGGCCATGACCCCCGCCAGGCCATAGATGTGGAATAACGGCATCAGCGCCATGATGGTGTCATCCCAGTCGATCAATACGTTGGTAAGCCATGCTTTGTACTGCATGCCCGATATGACCAGGTGCCGGTGCAGGCCGAGCGCAGCCTTGGGCGAACCCGTGGTGCCGCCGGTAAACATCAGAATGGCAGGATCATCAGGCTTCACCGTAACCTGTGGCGGCGCAGCTCCCCGCCCTTTCTTCAAAAATGCATCAAAATCCATGTCGCCCTCCTGCAGGGCAGGCCTGTATCCTTCTTTCCTTTCTTTGAAAATGGTGAAGAGAAAGCGCAACAACGGCGGCAAAAAGGTTTTGATATTGACTGTGATAACCTTCCGTACAATCGTTTCGGGTTGTACGTTTTTTACTTTCTTGTAAAACGGCGCAAGCACCACGGCGATTTCCGCTTCGGACTTTTGCAATACTTCCTGCAGTTCGCGTTCGGTATAGAGCGGATTGAGCGGAGAAACCACGGCGCCTGCCTTCCACGCACCGAAAAACGATATGACGGACTGCGGGCTGTTTGGGCAAGAGCAGGGCGATGCGCGTGCCCTTTTTCACCCCTTCGGCAGTGAGCGCCGCTGCAAACCGGTCACTCAGTTGGTCTAATTGCCCGTAAGAAATTTTTGCGCCTTTAAATTTCAGCGC
>WGED01000494.1 GCA_015492915.1 Cyclobacteriaceae bacterium | reverse complement strand
TTCTGAAGGAGATCCTCCGTGACCAAAATTCAACCCAAAATTCTCACCAGGATTTCGTTATGAGAGGTTAAAACACAACTTGTCCCACCAGGGCGGGAAGAAAATCAGCACGGTTGACGAGGAGGCATAATGCACTTTTATGGCGACGAATCAAACGTGAACGAAGTGCCTGATTTTAAAGTAGTTTACGCTCGGAATAAAAAGGTTATTGGGAATTTTGGGTTCAATTGTTGAGATGAAAGAGCCCGATAGCTTTGCCTTCGTAATTATTCCAGTACTCGATGGCTTCGCGCAGGGGCAGTAGCTTGATCTTACACCTTTTCTCTTCAAAAAAATCCGTGGCTTCGTTTGACAAGCGCAACTTGCAATCCGACGGGCAGCCTATAATCATCTCATTGACTACAGGGTCATAAATCCTGCCCGCTTCATCCAGGGTCAGTATGCTGAGCGAATCCCGTTCTTTCCCTTTTGAAGTCATCTTTCGCCTGATCAGATTACCATCGGGATCGATATAAAAATCGTAGTCGATCGTTCGCCGGTTGACAGCTATTTTTCCTGTTCTGGTTGTTTTTATTGTGGGTTTCATCGGATTGCAGATTAAGGGCCTTGCAGTATTTTTAACGGTTTCCTCATTTTGATGGTTGGAATTCATGGAATTATTTCACCTTTCAACACAATTCGGGCGTCAGGATAATATAGTTTTTTTTACATTGCTCATCCTATACTTTACAGATTAAACACAAATGTTATGAGATTTTTACTATTTCTCTTTAGCTGTTCAATTTCAGTGGCAACTTCCCTTTTTGCACAAACCACACTTTTCGAATCGATCGAATATAAGACGGCTTATGAAAAAGGCACCAGATCGCGCTCCGGTGTGCCGGGTCCGGAATACTGGCAAAACCACGCATCCTATGAAATCAAAGCGATTTTTAATCCCGAAAAGAGTGAGGTGGCCGGCCACCTGCGGGTACAATATTTTAACAACAGTCCCGACTCGCTCACCCAGGTCGTCTTTAAGCTGATGCAGAACCTTTACCAAAGAGGCGCCGGACGGCAGATGCCGGTCGATACTGAAAATCTGCATAATGGTATCGTTATTGAAAATGTGACCATTGATGAGGCACAGATCGAAGAAAAAAGTATTCGTGTTTCAGGCACGGTAATGCGTCTGCCGCTGCAAACGCCGCAAGGAAAAAGATCCATTACCATTGAGATGGATTTTGTCACGCCCGTTCCCAAAACGGCGGGCTTCCGCAGCGGACATGTCGACAGCACCTCTGTATTCGTCGCTTACTGGTTTCCCCAAGTCGCCGTGTACGATGATATATTCGGATGGGATACGGATGAATATATGGGTATCCCCGAAGCATACAATGACTTTTCGGATTATTATATCGAGCTTACATTGCCTTCGGAATACAATGTCTGGGCTACAGGAAAGCATATGAATCCCAAAGACATTTTTACTGATGATATCATCGCGAGGATCAGGGCGTCGCAGACCGCAAAATCACCTGTCACCATCATCAGCGAAGAGGATTTTCGCCAACCCGACGGCAAAACGCATACATGGAAATTCAAAGCAGATAAAGTTCCCGATTTTGCCTGGGGCGCCAGCAGTCATTATATCTGGCAGGGCATGGCCGCCAACAATCCCGATGCATCCCACACTTGCTGGGTGCAGAGCGCCTGGCCGCAAGGAGCAACCAATTTTGATTGGGTGGTTGATATTGCCAAAAAGTCCGTTGAGGCCTTTTCAACCTCATTTCCCGGTGTTCCTTACCCTTATTTCAAACATATTTCGTTCAGGGGAACAAAAGGCGGTGGTATGGAATTCCCGATGCTGGCCAATAATGACGTAGCCTCTGATTCTACCTCCACCATCCTCGTCACGGCGCACGAACTGGCACATAATTACTATCCTTTCATGATGGGCGTCAATGAGCGCAAGTACGGATGGTGGGACGAATCCATGACTACGCTGATGGAGTCTTTTATTCAGAAAAAAGTGTACAAAAAAAGCAAAACGCACGGTTTTTTCAATCGCAAGGTGACCTTTAATTACCTCGCTGCATCACATGAACTGATGCCCGTTATGACCGAGACGAGCAACATTATGAAGGTAATGCCCTCGATCGTGAATTTTTATATCAAAGGTGCCGCGGCTTTCGACATCCTGATCGATTTGATCGGGGAGGATCAGTTTTATTCGCTAAACCGCAAATTCATGGAAATATGGAAAGGCAAACATCCGACGCCTTATGATTTCTTTTACTTTATCAACGCACAGACAGGGCGAAACCTCAACTGGTTTTGGAGTACATGGTTTTTCTCATTCGGTTATCCCGACCCGGGCATAGCTGATGTCGTGCAAAACGACGAATATGTTGCTGTCACCATCACAAACGAAGGTGGGTTCCCGGTTCCTTTTAAGTTATTAATTATGTTTGATGATGACGCCACAGCGGAACAGGTGTTCGATGCGGATGTATGGAAAAACAATACCAAAAAGACCATGATACGCATTCCCGTCATTAAAAAGGTAAAAAGCGTGGCGCTTGACAGTCGATATTCCTATGACGCCAACCCGGCGAACAATAGTTTTTCCTTTGAAGAATAGCTGATTGCCATGAAAAAATGGTGATTTTACACATATAGAAAATTCGCGTATTAGCGGCAAAGAAAATGCATCATTGCCAGGCATTGATTTGCTTGTCCACGGCGAAAAAATATGCTGCTAATTCATGAAAAATCATCATTTTTCCATAATGCAGAACAGGTCGAGGCTATTATCGGCATCGTCGGTAAAAAGATAATCGGTGTGCCGGATCTCAGCGACCAGCCCTGAATTCACCTCTTTCAGTTTGTTGCGGTTGAGGCGGTTCATAAATTCATAGGGCATTTTCAGCAGGAATGCAGGCAGCCTGTATTGCAGGTTGAGCACATCCCACCGCATCAGTCGCTGCACGGAGCGCTTGTTTTCTTGGTAGTAAGCCAGCACTTTTTCATTGCCCGTGATCCCCTTCATTTCCACTTTGGAAAAAACTTTATTCGCCAGCTCTGTTAATTGCTCCGCAGTGTACTCCCGAATATGCCACGGATTACGCGACAGCGACTTTTTGATGTTGGGTGTGGTGATGAGAGCCTTGCCCCCCGGCTTGAGCACACGATGTATTTCTTTCAGATATCCGAGATCGTCTTTGATGTGTTCAATAACCTGAAAACTGACCACAATATCAAAGCTGCCATCATCCAGACCCGTGAATGGCGGTATGACCATTTGACGAAAATCGTATTGCGGATGGCCTGCCTTCAGCCTGTCGATCACCTGCCGGATCTTATCGACGCCTGTGTATGACGCCGCCTTAGGGGCGACCAGTTCCACACCCCGCCCCTCACCACAACCTACCTCGAGCACATTACCATGAATATAGTCAAGACTCAAATAATATGCCTTGAGCAATCGTTGATGAATAGGATTGTCGGACGTGATGACTTCCGATGCTATTTCCGTTGTATAAATGGCCATCAATTCATATTTCTTTGAAGATGCATTCGCCGAAGACGTTGCTTTCTTTAATCTTCTTTACTTGAAGAATGTTTGCAGACCCTCGATCGAATGATCCTGCAAATTTGATCGAAAATTCATGAATTATTCGGATAAAAAGTAAAATAAATTAATTTAATTGCCCTGAACTATCCATGATGTCATTGAAAAAATATCACTCAAAACTCATGAAGGCAACTTCCGTAGCATCGGGCCTATGGATTTTGCTCCTTTTTGTCACCTGCCTGCAGGCACAGGCTCAAAGGGTCTTTATCGATGAGAACATCAATTACTGGTACAACATCACCAACGATGTACACATCAGGCATCACCTTATTACGGAGAACGATACGTCGTTCATCTTTCTGGATATCCTCTTTAACAATGGCAGGATGTACGATGAGTTTGACTACACACTCGAATTACATAAAAGTTACCATACCGGAGAAATTTTAAAAACAGAAGCCATAAACCTCAAAGACCGGATCATTGCGATCAAATCGGGTGAGGTTTTTACCCGGATTTCCGTTCCACTGGCAGAAAAAGCCGACCTGGCGGTTTTCAAAATCAATGATAAAAACGCCCACAGCCATTACGCTTATGATATTCCGCTTATCAAAGATTACAACTACCCCGCCGACGGGCTGATCTTTTATGAAAAAAACGGCAATACACCTCACCTCACACCTTTTATAAATAAAGGCGAAGAATTCATGATCAAAAGTATCAGCACTTATGATGCACCGATCTTTGTCTATTATTACTCTCATGTGTTCGAAGCCGCCGTACCGCCAATGGTCATAGATCATAAGCCTTCCGGGAAGGCCTTCCGGATCGATTCCGTCTTTTCGGTGTCCCTGAATGACACGCTGCGTTTTAGCAGTGAGGGGTTGTATTTTTTTCAAAAGGACAGCAGCGGTGTCAATGGAATCGGCATCAGGGTGCAGGACGAATATTTTCCACTGGTCAAGACATTTCATGAGGTACTCAAACCGCTTATTTATATTTCCAAAAAATCAGAAACGGATGCTATCCGGACTGCCCCCGATCCCAAAGTCGCATTCGAAAAATATTGGCTGAGCCTCGTTAACATTCCAAATCAGGCATCAAAAACAATTAAAAAATTTTATGAGAGGGTTGAAGGAGCCAATTTTCTGTTTACCTCATACAAGGAGGGCTGGAAAACGGATATGGGTATGATTTACATTGTCTACGGTCCGCCCAACGAAGTGTATAAATCCGAAGAGATCATCGACTGGGTGTACAATCGCGACATGGCTATGCCAACTGTGCGTTTTTCGTTTTACAAGGTAAAAAATGTATTCACCGACCAGCATTATACGCTGCAGCGGAAAAAACAATACGACAAAAACTGGTTTAAGTCCGTAGAGTTGTGGCGTACAGGCAGAAGATAAATTATGGAAAAACAATCGGGGAAAGGCTATGAGAAAATGACCATTTTCGGCATCAGGGCAGTGATGGAGGCCATTGATGCGGGCAAGGAGATCGAAAAAGTGTTGCTGCAAAGAGGTCTCCAGAATGAGCTTGTACAAGAGCTCAAGGCAAGGCTGAAAAAGTTCGGCATTCCATTCAGCGTCGTGCCCCGTGAAAAGCTGAACCGCATCACCGGAAAAAATCACCAGGGCGTCATCAGCTTTATCTCCCCCATTCGTTTTGCCTCGCTCGATCATGTCATCGAATCGGCGTTCGCCAGTGGCCGGGATCCGTTGCTCCTGATTCCCGATCGAATCACCGATGTGCGTAATTTCGGATCCATGGCAAGGACAATGGAATGCCTCGGTGCGGATGCGATTGTATTTCAAAACAAAGGCAACGCCCAGCTTGGAGGCGACGCGATGAAAGCTTCAGCAGGCGCCCTGAACCTTCTGCCTGTCTGTCGCGTGGAAAATCTCAAAAAAACCATAACACAGCTCCGGGAGAGCGGCATCAGAGTAGTGGGAGCCACGGAAAAAGCGGATAAAACAATTTATGAAACGGATCTTCGCGGCCCCCTTGCTGTGATCATGGGATCGGAAGAAAATGGCATTTCGCACGAATATCTGAAACTCTGTGATGAAAAAGTCAAAATCCCCATGTCTGGTAAAATAGCCTCTCTCAACGTATCGGTAGCCACAGGCATTATACTTTATGAAGTCATCAGGCAGCGTTCAATGCCTATATGAGAAATTACCGATTCAGATGTACTTGTCTCCTTTCAGGCTTTTCACATCATTGACAATGCTTCTGATCTTCTTCTCATCATCCTTATTGCAGATTAAGAGCACATCCTCACAATCGGCTACCAGATAATCCTTAAGCCCCTGCACCACGACAAGCTTTCCCTCCGGTGTCCTGATGATACAGTCGTTACAATCGTACAACATCACGTTACCATCCACTACATTGTTGTTTTCGTCTTTGTCGTGATATTCATGCAGTGAGCTCCACGAACCGAGGTCCGACCAGCCAAAATCACCGAGTACCACATATACATTTTCCGCTTTCTCCATTATACCGTAATCAATCGAAATGGCCTTGGTCTGCGCATAAGCCCACGCGATTTTTTCCTTTTCATCATCTGTATAATAAGCTTCGCTGATACCGCCAAAGATTTCGGCAATTTCAGGGAGGAATTTCTCGAATGCTTTGATGATCTCCTCTGCTTTCCAGATAAAAATACCTGCGTTCCACACAAAATCACCACTTTCAATAAAGGTGACTGCCAACTCCAACTGCGGCTTTTCAGTGAAGGTTTTAACTTTCTTCACAGGTCCCTCACTGTCCTGCCTGTACTGGATATAACCGTATCCGGTTTCCGGTCTGCTGGGTTTGATACCGATGGTCAGAAGCTGTCCTTCCGAATCCGCAAAGTCAAGCGCCGTCTTACATACCTTGATAAATTCATCTTCCATGAAGATGGCATGATCCGACGGCGTCACGATAGTCACCGCATCCGGGTTTTTCTTTTTTATTTTATAACTCGCATAAGCGATGCACGGGGCAGTGTTGCGCCCATTGGGTTCGAGTAATATCTGATCGTCCGTTATATCGGGCAACTGCTCTTTGATCAAATCATAATATCGCTGGTTGGAGACAATATAAATATTCTCTGCCGGACAAAGTTTTAGAAATCTGTGATATGTAAGTTGGAGCAATGATTTGCCAACACCAAGTACGTCCAGGAATTGTTTCGGGTGAGCTTCTCTGCTGTAAGGCCAGAACCTGGTTCCTACTCCTCCGGCCATTATAAT
>WGED01000493.1 GCA_015492915.1 Cyclobacteriaceae bacterium | reverse complement strand
GGAGATGTGTATAAGAGACAGTGATAAGGAACCCATACCCACACCTGAATACCGCTATCACAACAATCAGGGCCTGAGCCTTGTGAGCGTGGACAAGCTGTTACCCCTTATCCCCTCACCCGTCTCTATCAGGAAGGCGGGCGGCACCGTAACGGTTGATGAAAAATGGTCGATTTTTCATGAGAAAGGTCTTGAAAATGAAGCCCAATACCTGGCGAACAGATTACAGGAGATCACAGGCAATGAGTTTGGGGTTACGGATAATAATACCGGTAAAAAACAGATCAGGCTTCAGGCAGGCAACATTGCGGTAAACGGGAAAAATAAGGAGGCTTATCATCTCAATATCCAAAAGGACAATATTGCTATCACAGGCAGCGATGCAGCGGGCGTTTTTTACGGTGTGCAGAGCCTTATCGCCCTTATCCCGCTCGATGCATGGAAAAATCATTCAAAATCCATAGAGATGCCGTTAGTCAGTATCAAGGACGCGCCGCGCTTCGTATTCCGAGGGTTTCACCTCGATATCGCACGCAATTTCCAGACGAAAGAATCGCTCAAGAGAGTGCTGGACATCATCTCATTCTACAAGCTGAACAAGTTCCTGCTTTATATCACCGAAGATGAAGGCTGGCGGCTTGAAATCCCCGGATTACCCGAACTGACACAGACAGGTGCACAGCGACAGCATACCAAAAGCTATCGCGATCCGGTGTTGCATCCGGCATATGGTTCAGGTCCGTTTGCTTACGCAGAAGGGAAACACGGCAGCGGTTATCTGACCAGGGATGATTTCATTGAATTGCTGAAATATGCCGCGGCAAGGCACATTCAGATAATTCCCGAAGTAAATCTCCCCGCCCATGCCAGGGCAGCCATCAAGTCGATGGAGGCGAGGTATAACAAACTGCTGGCCGAAGGCAAACGCGAAGAGGCCAATGAATTCCGCCTTATTGACCCGGAGGACACCTCAAAATATCTCTCGGCACAAATGTACCGGGACAATGTGACCTCCATAGCGCGCACGGCTACCTATCATTTTTACCGAACCGTGATGGACGAGATCGAAAAAATGTACAAAGACGCAGGCCTGGAGCTCATTGATATCCACATCGGCGGCGATGAGGTGCCTGAGCATAGCTGGGACGGCTCGCCCGAAGTAATGGAAATGGTGAAAGAGAAGGGTATCACCGACACACGCAATCTGCAGGCGTTCTTTGTCAGTACGCTGCTCGACACCCTGAAAGACAGGCATTACCGTGCCCACGGCTGGGAAGAGGTAGCCCTGCTGAAGTCGGATGCGGGCCTCAAAATCAACACCGAATTCATAAACCGCAATGTGATCCCTTACACATGGAATAACCTGTTCTTCGGACAGGACATCGCTTATCGCCTCGCCAACAGAGGGTATAAGGTGGTGATGTGCCCCGTATCCAATTTCTATTTCGACCTCGCCTACGACAAAGACCCCAAAGAGCCGGGACTCTACTGGGCGGGATTCGTGCGGACGAGGGACGCATGGACTTTCGCGCCCTTCGATATGTTTAAAACAACCCTGCAGGATGCCATGGGCAGGCCCATTGACATAGAAAAAGAAACCGCAGACCTTGAAAGACTGAAACCGGAAGCCAGAAAAAACATCCTCGGCGTACAGGCCCAGCTCTGGGCCGAGACGCTCAAAGGACGTGACATGTTGGAATACTACCTTTTGCCCAAACTGACGGGCTTTGCCGAGAGTGCGTGGAGTAAAGAACGGAAATGGGAGACCATCGAAGATCGCCGGAATCGTGAAAAAGTCATGGGTGATGAATGGAACGTCTTTGCCAACACCATTGCGCGCAAAGACTTGCCGCGACTCGGCTATATCAATGGCGGATATAACCACCGCATTCCGCTGCCCGGCGCCATCATCGAAGACGGCATGCTGAAGGCTAACATCGAGTTTCCGGGTCTTGAACTTCGTTATACCACCGACGGGAACGAGCCAACTGCCAATTCAACCTTGTATGAAAAGCCTGTCGCGGTTTCCGGCACGGTGTTGATGCGCGCTTTTGACGCCAGCGGTAAAGGCAGCAGGACGGCGGTCGTAAAACTTTAGCATATCACAGCGTGCGGGGAATGAGGGGATCGTATGAATTCAGGACGATTGCTTGTTTTTGGAAATCCGCCAGGCATCGCGCACCTGCCATATCCAGAAAATGATGCCGTAAAAGGCAAAAAGATCATACAGGAATCTTGGGAAAGTACGGGTCATGAATTCATATGATTCCGGCAGGGAATACACACTTAGCCAGATGACATTCAGATTCCCCACAATGATCACCGCGATCAGGATCAGTGCCCCGCGGGTTCCTTCGCCCCCAGGCATCTGTCCCGGACGAGGGACTACCAGTGACAGGGTAGCGATTATTAATCGGTTGTTCTTCATGATACAGGAATGATTCAGATGATTTAACCCGAATAATTCGGGAAATAATAAAGGAAACGCTCAAAGCACTGATAAACACGGAATTGACGGTCACTTGATGAATTTCCATTCCTCAAATCCGGGGCATTTTGAAATAAGCTTTTTCAATGTAAATATTTAAATATCAATTACTTACATGCATCATCGCAATCTTTTCATGAATAATCCAGGTTAAGAAAGAAAAACAAAAAAAGCGGTAGTCCCCAGACCTGTTCCGTCCGGGGTCACCCTCAATCTGCAAGGATGTATCCATGAGAAATAGGTCATTTTTTCATTGCCTGCACAACCCCTCACCCCTGGAGGGGCAACCCAATGCGCGCTGATCCCTTAAGGGAATTAAAGAGTGCGCGGTGGAAAAATCATTGTTTTTTTCATAGATGTTCATTACTTCCATTCACTATTTTATTTTTGGAAATTTTTAACCCAAAACAGATACCAGACCAGATGACCCGCAACAGCAAATTGCCGGGAAACAGTTTCAGGTACACACCACGCCAGATGATTTCCTTAAAAAAGCCGTTTCCCAAGGCAGTTATCAGCAACAGGATAAAGACAAAAGCATTGGATTTTTCACAATCCATAACATGGATGAACTTATTTATTATTACAATGATCAGGAGAAAAGCAATGAGCAGAACGATCCGCGCATTCAATCTTTGAGGACTGATCAGATGCAGAAGCGTGCTTTTACCGATCATGACCAGCGGGATCAAAACTTCCTGATAATCCAGTACATCAACAGGCCTGGAAACCATTCGATCCTCCAGGTATCCGTAAATTCCCTGGCCAGAAGCTGAAAGACTGGATACATCATCGCGATTAAAAATAGCGAAGCAACGATCGCAATCCTTTTTTAAGCGTATCAGTCATTTTGCAGTTGAGAGCAAGCATCCTATTTGATCAAAAATCCCGGCACCACGCTCTTTTCATTTGTTAGAATAAATTTCCGCAATAATTCCCTTTTCTCAAAGATTACATCTCATTTACCGCTTCGAAGAAAGCTATCACATTTTCTACCGGCGTGTCATCCTGGATGTTGTGTGCCGGGGCGATGATGTATCCTCCCCCTTTGCCGAGGATTTCCGCTCTGCGCTTCACCTCGTCTTTGATCTGTTGCGGCATGCCGTGGGGTATCAATTCCTGCACACAGATGCCTCCAAAAAAAATCAGATCTTTTCCATACTCTCTTTTCAGAAATTCGGGTTTCATGTCTTTGGCGAGCGGTTGCAGCGGATTCAGGATATCGAGTCCGATGTCGATAAAATCAGGAATGATGGGCACCACCGAGCCGCAGGTATGCCATGCGATTTTAATGTCGGGATTTACCTTTCTGAACTCATCAAACATATACTTCATCCTCGGCTTGAAAACAGCCTGAAAATGCACGGGGTCAAGAAGCATGCCGTTTTGTCCGCCAAAATCATCGCCGGCCCATATCATGTCTGCGCCGCGCCTGATCATCTCCCTGCCCATTTCGGTATGGATTTCCATGATTTTGTCGAGCAGCTTTTCGAGATACGGCGGCTGTGTCATCATGTCCATAAAAAATTTCTCAAGCCCTGTCAAATACCAGGCCGTCTCAAAGATGGCGCATTCCAGATCACCGATCACGCCATAGCTGTTTTTGTAGGTTTTTATTTTATAATCCGTGTCGTCATAGCGCCCATCGGCATGAGGATCTGGAAAAGGGTAATTTTCGATATCCTCTTCTGTCAGGGTATTTTTGAGCGGGTAATCATAAAACTCGTTATAAATCCCCATCGGCTTGAAAATCATCCCGTATTCATTGGTGAGTGTCCCGTCCGGATTGGTGATAGTCGGCGCATTATGAGGCGCTACCGAAGCCGTGCCGACAGCGTCATTGCCGAGGTGTAATAAAAGTTCGGTGTGCGAGATCCGCGTGGAGAGCAACGAATCGAGCGGCTCCTCGTAGGGCAGTCCGAGATATTCGGACATCTTCTGAGCCACCTGTGGCGTGAAATTGGCAAACACGGGCGGTCTGTCCGGCTCACCGCCATTTATCGTTGTGATAAACCTTTCCCTGGAGTCC
>WGED01000492.1 GCA_015492915.1 Cyclobacteriaceae bacterium | reverse complement strand
GGTTTTTTCAGCAGGAGGGATGCCAGTGCCGGGCTCAATGTCAATGCATTGACTGAAGATACTATCACGGAAACCACAATGGTTATCGCGAATTGCTGATACAGCCTGCCCGTGATGCCGGCCATACCTGCCACAGGAATAAATACAGCAATAAGAACAAGCGTTGTCGCAATAACAGGGGCAGTCACCTTATTCATCGCGTCAATGGTGGCTTCTTTGGCAGTCATGCCCTTTTCAATATTTACCTGCACTGCTTCCACAACCACAATAGCATCATCGACCACAATACCGATGGCTAACACCAAGCCGAGAAGCGAGAGAACATTAATAGTAAAATCGAGTACAGGAAAAAAAGCGAAAGCGCCAATGAGAGACACCGGAATGGCCAGGGTGGGAATGAGTGTCGCCCGCCAGTCCTGAATAAAAATAAAAACCACCAGGATTACCAGTACCAGGGCAATAATAAGGGTGACAACGATGTCTTTGATACCTGCAATGATAGGTTTAGTGGAGTCTAGTGTGACTGTATATTTAATACTTTCCGGAAAATCGTTTTTTATAACTTCCATTTCATCGATAATATTGGAAGCAAGTTCTACTGCATTGGAACCGGGTGCCTGATAAACGGCTATAATAGCGCAGGTTTCTTTGTTGAATCTCGGTATCATATTGTAGGTTTCCACACCAAGAGTCACAGTGGCAAGGTCTTTTATTCTGACCTGTGATCCGTCAGGCAGGGTACGGACAATGATATCCTCGAAAGCTTCGGGAGAGTTGAAGCGCTCAGGCAGTCTGACCGTGTAGGTGAACTCTGTGCCAGGAGGGGCAGGCTCAGCACCAAACTTACCGCCGGGTACGATTACATTTTGCTCATTGATGGCTTTGAGAATTTCGGGTACGGTGATGCCCATTCGCGCAAGACGATCCGGTTTTACCCAGATTCTCATGGAATAGTTTGACGCTCCCAGCACATCCACCCGGCCTATGCCCTTGATCCTCGCCAGCCTGTCTTTGATATTGATTAAGGCATAATTGCCGAGAAAATCCTGATCGTACCTTCCATCCGATGTTAAAGATATAATCATCATCATGCTGGGAAGGGATTTTTTTGTGGTTACGCCGAATTTTGTAACTTCCTGTGGCAGCTTTGCAGAGGCAGCGGAAACCCTGTTTTGCGTCAATACGGTATTCATATCAGGGTCGGTTCCCACATCAAAAGACACCTCGATGGACATGGTTCCGTCGTTGGAGTTGATGGATTTCATGTAAATCATGTTGTCCACACCGTTTATTTCTTGTTCGAGCGGTGTCGCTACTGATTCCTCCACATTGATGGCATTGGCGCCGGTATAAGTAGCACGAACCTCAACCACCGGCGGAGTAAGGTTGGGATATTGTTCTATAGGTAATCCGATCATGGCCACCGTGCCAACGATCACGATAACGATGGCTATGACCATAGCCACAATCGGGCGATGCACGAAAAAATTTCCTTTGGTCTCTGACATGGCAATTGAATTATTGGTCTTTTGTACTACTGTTGTATTCAACTGGTATCGGGGTCACGGACATGCCCGAGGCCAATCTTTGCATGCCTTCGAAAACAACCTTGTCATCAGGATTTAAACCTTCCTCGATCAACCACAAATCGCCCACTTTGTCACCCGTTTTTACCGGTTTGGCCTGGACAGTATTATTCTTATCTACTACATATACCATAAACTGTCCCTGCAACTCAGAGACACATTGCTGGGGCACGAGCAGAGCATTTTTTGCTACCCTTGCCTCAATTTTTATTCTGGCATACATTCCCGGCCTTAATACATTGGGAGGAGGGTTGGGGAATGTGGCCTGTACCAGCATTGAGCCTGTGGAAGCGTTGATGTTTCTGTTGATAAAATCAATTTTACCCTTGTGGGGATATACACTGCCATCCGCAAGTATAAGTTCGATACGGCCTTCATCGGAATCAACCTTTAATTTGCCTGCCAGCCATTCAGTGGTACCCCTGTCCCTTATCACATCGAGATATTCCGTTTCCGTAAGGAAAAACTGAATGCGCACTTTACTGAGCTTCGATACAGTATTGAGAATCACAGGGTTGGGCTCCCTGCCCACGAATTCGCCAACATGGGCTTCTGTTTTTCCTATATACCCATCGACCGGCGATTTTATTCTTGTATAACTTAATTTGATCTTTGCCAGCCTAAGATTAGCCTCGGCTGCTTGTACATATGCTTCAGCAGCATCTTTTTCAGCCTGTACGGCATCGAGATCGCTTTGGCTGACGGCATTGATTTCGGCCAAGGGTTTATAACGGGCCAGTTCGTTGGCGGCATTGACATACCGTGTTTTAGCCTCGGCAACTTCACTCTGCCTGGCGGCTACTTCGGCTTCATATGGCTGTGCGTCGATCGTGTAGAGCAATTGCCCTTTTTTTACTCGGAATCCTTCTTTGAAATGGATACCCTCAAGGTAACCTTCCACACGTGCCCTGATAGGAATATCAAGCAATCCGAACACATGTCCTATGAATTCCCTGTAAATCGGAACATCTTTTTGAATGACATTGATCACTGAAACTTCGGGAGGCGGGGATGTTTTTTTTCCCTGATTGTTACAGGAATATAGACTGGCCGCTCCTATAATCAAAATCGTAAGAGAATGTTTGAATGAAATAAACATAGAAAATTTATGTGTTAAAAGGTTCGGTTTATTCGAAGCCGGATAATAAGGCCTATTGGATATTTAGTCCATAAAAATATTAAAGTGAACAAACATACTAAAATTTTATTTCGGGTTTTGCTTAGAATAAT
>WGED01000491.1 GCA_015492915.1 Cyclobacteriaceae bacterium | reverse complement strand
TTATAAATCAATGCTGAATCGAGTGCTTCTTCATTGAAAAAACTCTCCCCGATTTTAAACAACACAATTGCTTGTTGTATGTCTTTTCTTAATGTTTTATAAATATCAAATGCCTGCCGGTAATGTTGCCGGGCCAAATCATGATTGAAGCTTTTTATATATAGATCGCCAAAGATCATATGAGTCTGGGCTATATATTCCTGCTGATCAAAAAGTTTGGCTCGTTTCAACGCCTTTTTCAGGTCAAGCCTTGCCTGCTCAGGCTCATTGAGCATGATATGGTTTTTTGCCTGTTCGATGAGGATCATAGGGAGCAGGGCTTGATTATTTATGCTGTCAGCAAGGTGCCAGGCATCGATTTGATAATTCAGAGATTTGGAATAATCCCCTATTTGTTGAAAAATGTCGCTGTAAGCCAGCTTTGTCAGGATCAATTCCTCGATAAAGCCATTTGCCCTGGCATTTTTTTCAGCTATTCTGCATTTTTCCAATGCTTTTTCATAATCGGATGTCAGATAGGAATCAGCCAGACCAATATATCGTTGAGCCTTGATCTCAAATGTTTTATTGCCGGTTTGGCGGGCAATACTGAGCATCTTTCCTGCTTTTTTACTGGCTTGCAAAGGATCGTTTCGGAAATAATAAGGAATGAGTTCATCGAGTATTTCCAGCTTTTCGTCATTGTTGACCAGAATCAGGCGTGTGTTGAGGCTGTCGAGGTAGTCACCACCTACGGCATTAGCGCTGATAAGCAGAAATACAAAAATTAAAAACCTGGTTGCCATCTTAAATATGTGTTAATCATAAGATTAACTTTTGTGTTCAAATTTAAAACGCTAAAAATACCAGAATGGTAGCAAAAGTGTATCCAATAACCCTACCTGCGTAATAACTTTGGACAATATACATAATTTGCCTAATTTTGTGTGCTCTTCTAAATGAAACGCCCGTAACCCGGCGTTTTATTAAAAGTCATTGAAAAACAATTTATTAAAGAGTAAATTTATTTGTCAAAATATGAAACGGCTTCAGCAATGTGCCGTTTATTTTATTTTATAAACATTACCACACAATGAGTAAAGTATCATACTACACCGAAGAAGGATTGCAAAAGCTGAAAGACGAGCTCGAATACCTGAAGACCAAGGCCAGAAGGGATATAGCCAGGCAAATAGCCGAGGCCAAGGATAAAGGTGATCTGAGCGAAAACGCTGAATATGATGCAGCGAAGGATGCCCAGGGAATGCTTGAGATGAAAATCGCCAAGCTGGAGGCCATCGTGGGTAATGCACGTGTACTCGATGGTAAGAATATTGATACTTCCAAGGTTTCGATCCTCTCGAAGATAAAGATCAAGAATAATAAAAATGGAGCTATACTCACCTACACGCTGGTTTCCGAGGAGGAGGCGGACCTGAAGAGCGGCAAGATTTCTGTAAAATCACCAATAGGTAAAGGGCTGTTGGGCAAGAAAAAAGGCGAAATAGTGGAGATACAGGTCCCTGCAGGTAAGTTGGAATTTGAAATTCTTGACATTTCATTATAAGACGATGAGCAGCATTTTCACAAAGATCATCAACAGAGAGATACCGGCGCACATCGTAGCCGAGGATGATGAAAATATCGCTTTTCTTGACATCAATCCGCTGACGGTGGGCCACACACTGGTGGTGCCCAGGCAGGAGGTGGATTATCTTTTCGATCTCGATGATAAGACTTACACTTCGCTGAATTTGTTCGCCAAAAAAGTGGCCGTTGCATTAAAAAAGGTGACGGGAAGGCGCATCGGCACGGCTGTAATCGGCATTGAGGTGCCGCATACGCATATTCACCTCATACCGTTTACGAGGATGTCGGAGCTTAACTTTGCCAACCCGAAGCTGCAACTTTCGAATGAGGAATTGGCGGAGACAGCCGCGAAGATCAGGGATGCGTTTAAGTCTTGATCCTGAGTATCTGATCCCCGGTGTCCCGCATATCCAATCCTATGAAAAAATGGCCATTTTTTCATAGAAAAATAGTTTTACACCCAAAGAAGGCATTAATCATTTTCAGCAGGTTTGTATGGCTTTTATGCAATTCTCAGAGCCAGAAGCTATAGGTGAGTTTGGCGATGAGCTGATTTGACTGGTATGAAAAGCGATCCTCGATATTTCTTGCCATATTATGATTGTAAACAATAAACAGATCACCTCTTGGCACGAAAGTCCATCGCATTCGCGTGTTGGCTCCGATTGAATTACTCAAATTATCGTATTGGATGAATGAACTGAGCTGGATGTCAGGGGTGAAATTGAGTTGCAACCTGCCGCCAAAGAGGCTTTGATCAAAATTTCCGAATGGTAGTTTGGCGATATTCTTTTCGTAGTTCAGTTCAATGATCATCCAGGCCAAGGGTCTCAGGAATAGCTGGAGCTCAATCTGATCGAGCCATCCGTCGTAAAATCCGCCGTACCACCAGGTGATCTGCCCGTTGATGGCCCGTTTGCTGGCTGTTTCCAGTTCCAGCCTCGAGCGTATCCAGTTATAGCCTCCCGCCGGGATGATCACATCCGGTGCGATCTCGAAGGGTTCTTTGAGGTATTCACCCGCCGGCATGATATTGAACTCAAATCGATCCCCGCTTTCGAGCAGGAAATGGACCGGGGCAGTAAACACCCTGTAGCTTTCCCAGTGATTGTCAGTATCGGTGATCAGCGAGTAAAAGGATTCGAAAAAGAACTGGCGTATGAATTTGATGTTTTTAGGTCTGGGCATAAAGTCCACCGAAGAAGAATACATCTTGATACCCGGTCGCGGCACGAAACCGAGTGAGGGGTCAAAGTCTTTTCCTATCTGTTGGAAAGAGACGAAAATATCCCATCTGTCATTCGGGTAGTCAAGCTTAAAGCCAAAAGCGGAACGGTCGCTTCCGAGGTCCTCGCGCCAGTTGTACAGACCCCAGACACCGAACAGAAGATTTTTATCCCCTTTGAAATAACTGGTGCGGTAGGTGAAATCAATGCCAGCCATAGCGCTCCCGCTGCGTCCTTCAGGGTCGCCGAAGGTGGAAATCATGCCGACTGTGGATTCTTTCAGTATGTTTTGTTTTACCCTGACTACGGCGAGATTGGTGGGCGAAAGGGTGGTATCCAGCTTGCCCATATGGGTTATCAAAGCCCCGAAATTGGTTTTGTTTACTTTTCCGTTGACTTTTCCGCCGACTACCAGGGGCACTTCATCGCCATGATAAAGGCCCACCCTGCGGCTGTTAAACGGCAGCAGATAGCGCGATGAGGCCAATCCGAATGCGTAAATATCCGATCCTTCCAGAAAGAACTGGCGTTTTTCGGGAAAGAAGAGCGAAAAACGGGTCAGATTCGTGCGGCGGGTGTCCACCTCCGTTTCCGCGAAGTCAGTATTGACCGTCAATTGGGCTGTGATCTCAGGGGTGATATACTGAATCACATCGAGGCTTGGTTTCCATGAATATTCCGTGTTTTGATCCGCCTCTCCGCTGATATCGCCCACAAGGGATGGCTTGATGGTTGTGCCCAGTCCGAGGTTGAAATCGGGTAAACCCCGGAGCAGGCCTGCCACAATCACTTGCGCTAGCCTGTAGTCCATCCTCGCCCCGGCCCATCGGTCAACCTCCTGCAATCGCTGTATCCTTCTTTCGAAATTAAAACCCCAGTTTGTCAGGCTTTTGCCAAAAGTCAGGGAGCGGATGGGTATCCGGATCTCAGCCGACCAGAAGTGATCGCCCCGGAAAGTTTTAGCATCCCATATGCCATCCCAGTTGGCATCTTCGTCTTCACCGTGGCGTTCTGAAAGCGCATCATA
Organism: Cyclobacteriaceae bacterium; assembly: GCA_015492915.1. Taxonomy (GTDB): domain Bacteria; phylum Bacteroidota; class Bacteroidia; order Cytophagales; family Cyclobacteriaceae; genus JAAUQL01. The sequence continues at coordinate 54 of WGED01000491.1, read as the reverse complement.
ACGGGCGCCGTTGGGGTTGATGGCAAAAATATAACCCGTACGCCCGTCTCTGTA
>WGED01000490.1 GCA_015492915.1 Cyclobacteriaceae bacterium | reverse complement strand
TGCACCGGCTGATGGCTAACAGGAATTTTCTGGCACAAAAGAGATTCGCCGGCCTGTTGGATATCACGCCGGCTCAGCAGAGGGAGCTGGTTGAAATAATCATCAACCTTATGGCAGGAGACATCGATCCGGTTCTTCCGCAAGCGGTTTTTAAAAAACAGTGAAGTCTTTGCAGCATGTTCAAGCCGCTGCTGCAGCCGGGAAAATTGCGCCTGCTGCACCGTCGCCGGTTCAGATGATTCAAAAACTGCTAGACGGTGAATCAACTGTAGTAATTGATCTCTATTCTTAACCGTTAGCGGCATCAGAGAGCCTGATATGAAATGAAAAACATCGCAGAATAATACGACTTAATGCTGACAGAAAAAAGAAAATTTTAATAATTCCTAAAAATCAAATACTTGTGGCAAATATTTAACCGTATATAAAATATGTCAATAATTTGTAACATTTTGTTACAATCTGGTCTCCCCCACGTACACAAAAATAACGGAAGGATCTGAATTTGCCGGGAACGGTGAGAACCCCCCTTTTTTTCTCGCCATAACACGCAGGTTGGCGCATTAAATGGACGCACTTAGCAAAAATCTGAACCAGAAGGACATGCTTTGGGTTATTGGCAGTTTGTGCCAGTTGCATCGCAAGCCATTCGAACCAAAGCTGGTGGTACAGCAGTTCCCGCCACCCCATGATATTGCGGCACTCAATCAGGCTGCCTTAGCGCTCGATTTTGAAACCCGGTTACATGAAATAAACTGTGTACAGGCAGACAACACCGACTTCCCCTGTGTTGCATTTATTAAAGAAGAAGATAATACAGAGTCACCCCTAATAACCCCGGCGCTGGTTATCCGCAAAGATGAAGAACGGATCATGTTTTTCAAAGCGGGTGAACAGACACCGCAAACCGACACCCTGCAGGATTTCAGTGACCAGACACTTGCCGTACTGTGTGTCGGTGCATGGTTAGTCATGGCCACCGATAGCTTTACCATTGGTATGCTGGTGGCCTTTCAAATGTTTGCCAGCCGTTTAAGCCAGCCAGTGCTTAGAATGGTCGGGCTCTGGCAGGAATTTCAACAGGCAAATATTGCCGTCAAGCGACTGGGGGATATCATGGATGCCCCTGCAGAACCGTATTCGGTTTCACCCTCACGTGCCCCAGGTGGAGAAGGCAGTATCCAGATAAAAAACTTGAGCTTTCGCTACAACGAAGAAAGGCCATTTTTATATCGCAATTTTAATTTAAACGTTCCCCCCGGTCATGGTGTCAGCGTGATGGGGCCTTCCGGCTCAGGGAAAAGCACCTTAACTAAACTGTTACAGGGTTTTTATCTACCCACAGAAGGCAATATTCTGATCGACAAGCGTAATATTCTGCACCTGAGCGCCAATGAGTTAAGAGAGTATTTTGGTGTAGTACCACAGGAAACCACACTTTTCTCCGGCTCGCTTTACGACAACCTTATTATGGCCAACCCTACCGCCTCGTTTGAGCAAGTGATACAAGCCTGTCAAATGGCAGAGATACATGAACAAATCGAACAAATGCCGCAAGGCTATCAAACCGAGATTGGTGAAAATGGGGTAGGGTTATCCGGTGGGCAAAAACAACGTATCGCCATTGCAAGAGCAATACTCAAGCGACCTAAGATTTTAGTGTTTGATGAAGCAACCAGTAACCTGGATCAATCCACCAGTGAAGCGTTTGCGAAAACCATTAGCAAGTTGAAAGGTAAGGTAACGATTTTGTTTATTACCCATCAATTACCAAAAGGATTGAAGGTGGGTGATGCGGTGATATTGGGTAAGCTGCAATTACAAAAATTACAAGATACAGTACAGGATGAAGGGGGCTTAGTATGAAAAGACCATTAATATTAATTTTGTTATCGATAGGGTTGTTAGTTGGTTGTGTAAATTTAGGTGCAGCAGGTGAGTATAAATTAATCAAAGGCAGAGATGTGGTGATAGATGGTAAAGTTTATCCAATGTGTATTGATTTGTTAAAAAGCTTAAATAGTTTTAAAAATAGCGAACCTATGGTTTGCGAACAAAAGTTTAATGAAGAGTTTGGATTTGAAATACCAAACTGGAAAGCTATACCCAAAGAAAAAATTAACTGGGAAATTTTGAGACAGATTTATTTTTCCAGGAATTCAAAACGATTTGATATAAAAGATCTGCGTAAAAACTGGAAGCGTAAATTGGTTAGCTTACAAAAACTTTCAAGCCAAAACACGATTCTATGG
>WGED01000489.1 GCA_015492915.1 Cyclobacteriaceae bacterium | reverse complement strand
GAGACAGGATCATCTCGTACACACTGCACAATTACAAAAAAGATGGTGATTATACCTGGCCGTTGCTGTTTCCCATGGTAAAAAGTGCCATGCGTGCCATGGATGCCATACAGGAATTTTCGAAGAAAGAACTCAAGGCAAAGGTTAAGAAATTCCTCATCTCGGGTGCGTCAAAGCGGGGCTGGACAACATGGCTCACCGGAGCGAGCGATAAAAGGGTTGAGGCCATCGCCCCGATGGTGATCGACGTGCTCAACATGCCGGTAAGTCTTGACTATCAGGTGGAAGTCTGGAATGAATACAGCGTGCAAATCGAGGATTACACCAAACTGGAAATCCCCCAGACCGTTCATTCTGAAAAAGGAGATGCGATCACCAAAATGATCGACCCCTATTCTTACAGAAAAAAGCTGATCATGCCCAAGATGATCTTTATCGGAACCATCGATGAGTACTGGCCGGTAGACGCCATTAAAAATTATATCGATAGTATTCCGGGCACCAACCTGATCCATTATGTGCCCAATGCCGGTCACGGCCTCGGAGACAAAAAGCAAGCCCTGCAGGCATTGAGCTCCTTCTTCAGTTTTATGTTGAACGGAAAACCGTATCCCGTTTGCGAATGGAAAATCGATCCGGGAGAGAAAGAGGCGACGCTCGAGGTGACTGCTACTCCGGATATCCTGGTTGATGCAATTTTATGGACGTCTGTTTCTGAAGACCGCGACTTCAGGGATGAACATTGGGAAGGCGAGAGTCTGGGCATGAAAAACACCGATAAAATCGAGGTAAAGGTGCCCTATCCTGAATCAGGATTCAAAGCCTTCTATGTAGATCTGAAATATATAGATCCAAACGGCGACGAATATGTACAAAGCACCAGAATGTTCGTTGTCAATGACAAGGAAGTCTTGTAGAAATAAGAACTAACCCACAAGAGCATGAAAAAACAACCAAATTATTTCGTCAGAATCATTCCGGTACTCATTGCGGGATTTATACTGACATACTGTAGCTCTCCAAAGAACGACGTCCAGCCCAAAACAGTGACGCCGGAGACGGCGCTGGAATCGTATCTCAACAATGGCGATACCACTTTTCACTGGTCTGTGCGATCGACCTACAGCGTGTTCGGAGTAAATGCCTATGATCTCTTTCTCACTTCTCAGCAATGGCGCGAGCATACATGGGTGCACCAACTCACAGTGCTGGTCCCGACATCCGTAAATTATGACGGAGCATTGCTATGGATAACCGGTGGCAGAATAAAAGATGGCGAACCGCGGTGGGCCAGCCAGGATGATGGTGAAACAGTGGCCTTCGCGATGGTAGCGCTCAACACTAATGCCGTGGTGGCAGTACTGCGGCAGGTGCCGAATCAACCTTTGTACGACGGGCTCACGGAAGACGCGCTCATCTCATACACTTTGCATCAATTCAAAAATGATGGTGATTATACATGGCCTTTGCTCTTTCCGATGACGAAAAGTGCTGTCAGGGCGATGGATGCCATTCAGGAATTTACAGAGAAAGAAATTCAGCAAAAGATCAATCGTTTTGTTGTTTCGGGTGCCTCAAAGCGGGGTTGGACAACATGGCTTACCGGAGCCTGGGATGATCGCGTTGATGCAATCGGTCCTGCGGTGATTGATGTGCTCAATATGCCGGTCAATCTGGATTACCAGATTGAAACATGGGGAGACTACAGTTATCAGATACAGGATTATGTGGAATTGGGTATTGCCCAGGATATCAGCTCGGATCAGGGCAAGGCGCTCGCCACCATGATTGATCCTTATTCATACAGGGAAAAGCTGACCATACCCAAGATGATCTTCATCGGCACCAACGACCCCTACTGGCCTGTCGATGCGATAAAGAATTATATCGACGATATCCCGGGACAGAATTTTATTCACTACGTCCCTAATGCAGGGCATGACCTCGGTGGCGGCGAAACAGCGCTGAGAGCACTTACCGCATTCTTCGTCAACACGCTGATGGGTGGAAATTATCCCGAATTGTCATGGAATGTAAATGCAACAACCACCGGCGTGGACATTTCCGTTCAGGGAACCGCTGACAAGCTGGTCGCTGCAAGGCTGTGGATCGCAGGCTCAACGGACAGGGATTTTCGCAACGACCAATGGTCGGGCGCCGAGCTCACAAGCATCACCAATGGCAAAGTGGAGACGACGGTTGATTTCCCGGACATGGGATTTAAGGCATTTTATATAGACCTGGAATACCCGGATCAGAAAGGGGGTACATACACCAAAAGCACCAGGATGTTCGTGACAGATGAAAATGAACTGTTTTTGCACTAAATATTCAACGCCTCCCCGGTGGATATTGCTGATTGTGCCTATTGAAATTTTATTTCACCACAGATAATTATCTGATTTTCATACATGAAAGCCCTGTCAAAAACTCTCTTTATTGCCATAATCACAATCACTGCAACCACCCTTTTCACTTCCTGCGGTGGTAAGGAGGAACTGCCGGTAGTCAAATATTATGAGTATGATCACGATATGCCACTGGAAGATTCGGTGAGGCTTATCCCCGATACAACCGCGTACAGGCTTTATTATGTCACTTTCAGTAGCGTTCACGATCAGAAAGTGACTGCATTGCTCTCATTGCCAAACATGGGAGATGAGCCATTTCCCGTGGTCATCCTGATGCATGGATACGGTGACCGCAAAACGGTGGATTATATTGAAGCAGGGAATAAAATTATGCTCGATAACGGGCTGGCAGTGCTCAGGCTCGATCTCGCCAATCATGGCGACAGAGTTATCAAAGATTTTGATTTCAGTTTCACAAACCCTGATACAAAGTACCGCACGAGGGATGTCATCATCCAGTCGGTATTCGACCTGCGCAGGGCGGTAGATTTCATTGAAACGAGAAAAGACCTCGATGCAAACCGGATCAGCTATTTCGGCATCAGTCTCGGTGGCATCACCGGCACTGTGTTCTGTGGTGTTGATCAGAGGGTGAAAGTGCCTGTCATCGCTCTGGCGGGAGGCGGCATGCATCTTATGTTCGGTACCGAAGCGCTCACAGATGAGACACGCGATTACCTGGGCATGATAGAGCCGCTTAATTATGTTGAACACATCGCGCCAAGGCCATTACTGATGCTCAATGCTGAAGATGACGAAATCATCCCGCCGATGATGAGCAAGCTCATGTTCAGAAAAGCAAAAGATCCGAAAAAGATCGTCTGGTATCCGGGAAAACATCATGATCTGCCGATAGAAAAAGCATATCCGGAAGGAGCGAAGTGGATAAAAGAAAAATTAGAATTGACCCGATAGCCATCATTAATTACAAAGACAATAGACCATAAGGAAATGAGTGAAGTATTAATGTAAAGAACGCATAATGGTCAGGAAAACAATCAAATATATCCTTTTGATTTTCATATCGGTATTGCTCATACTGATTTTGATATTCATAGGGCCGTCGCTGTGGCGCCGATGGGTCACCTACCCCGGTATGGAAAAAGAAAAAGCCGCTTTATCAGAAAAACGACGAACACCAAAGCGATACATCCCTCAGAGATCGTACAAGGGTGTGATGCACGCTCATAATTATTGGTCACACGACAGCGGAGGGACATTAGAGGAAATACTTGACGCTGCCAAAAAAGCCGGCCTTGACTTCATCTTTTTCTCCGATCACGCCCACAACAAGCTGGATACTTTTCCGCGAAGCTACCATGGCGTCTACGACGGTATCATCATGGAGGCGGGCACAGAGAGCAGCACCGGCCTGATGGTCAATCCGTTTGACAGTGTAGTGCTGGACTGGGGTAAGGCGGAAGATACACTAATCCGCGAGGTAGTGGCCAATGGAGGTCTGGTTACGTATGTACACACAGAGAAGCACCACCGCTGGCTCAATCCCGATTACCAGGCCATGGAAATTTATAACATTCATACTGATCTGATGGATGAAAGCAACACACTGCCAATCTATCTGAATTTCATTTTTGGAAGTAAAAAATTCAGACACTGGGAATTCCGGGAGATATTCGATGAGCAACAGGCAATCCTCAATACGTGGGACCTAGTAAGCCAGACTAAAAAAGTGACAGGCATTGGCGGTGCCGATGCGCATAACAATAACAGTATTAAGGCCCGTTATCTCAAAGACGGGCGCGTGGAATGGATTG
>WGED01000488.1 GCA_015492915.1 Cyclobacteriaceae bacterium | reverse complement strand
CTTCCATCTCGGTACGGGCGTGAGAGAGCATGTCCACAAAGTTGTATACAATGACGTTCAGATGATTGCCGAGCAGGTTGTTGATACTGTCGCTTAGGTTTTTGCCCTGGGCGATATTCTTGATTTTGTTATAACTCCACTTGATATTCAGGTTGTTTTTCTTCAGTTGCCTTTCCAGGAATTTGTCTTCAAAATTATTCTTACCTTCTTCCACATCTTCATCGATCCACAGATCGCGATGATATCTTGCCATGTCGAGTGGCATCATGCCTGAGAAGATGCTGTTTCGGGCATAGGCCGTAGTTGTAGGCAGGATGGAGTAGTAGCTCTCTTCCTTGTCGATGTTAAAATTGTCGAGGATCGCACTTTGGATGATTTTCCATTGATCGTAGCGAAGATTGTCGATTACGATAAAAAACAGGGGCCTGTCGCCGCTCAACTCCGGAAATACCTTTTTTCTCATGATTTCGGGAGACATCATAGGCCGGTCGCTTTCGGGATCATTGATCCAGTCTTCGTAGTTTTCCATGACAAAACGGGCAAAATTCAGGTTGGCCTCGTTCTTCTGCATCTGCAACACCTCACCCATCTCCACATTGCCCGCGCTCGACATTTCAAGTTCCCAGAATATGAGCTTTTTATAAATATCGGCCCATTCCTCATGGTTGAGGTAATCGCTGAAGGCCATGCTGATATTCCTGAAATCCTGTTGATAGCTGATGTTGGTGCGTTCGGATACCAGCCTTTTGTTGTCGAGCAGCTTTTTGATGGAAAGCAATATCTGATTCGGATTGAGCGGCTTGATGAGGTAATCTGCAATTTTTGAGGCGATGGCCTCTTCCATGATCTGTTCCTCCTCGCTTTTGGTAATCATCACTACGGGAATGTCGGGATGGATGGCCTTGATCTGAGGCAATGTCTCCAGCCCGGTCATCCCGGGCATGTTTTCGTCAAGGAAGATGATGTCGAAATTATTTTTCTTTATCTCATCGAGGGCATCAGTGCCACTCGTGACCGGAGTAATATCATAGCCCTTTTGTGACAGGAAAAGGATGTGGGGTTTCAGCAGATCGATCTCGTCGTCGGCCCATAAAATCTTGTATCTTTGCATAATTAAATTATAGTTCTCTCATCAGTGAACACGAAATTAATCAATAAAAGGATTTGAATAAGAAAAAAATTATTAATGATCCTCTGTATGGATTTATCACCATACCCAATGATCTCATATACGATATTATTAATCATCCGTTTTTTCAGCGTCTGCGCAGGATCAAGCAACTGGGGCTGACGGATTTTATATATCCCGGGGCACTGCACACAAGGTTTCATCATGCGCTCGGATCGATGCATCTGATGAACGAGTCGCTCATTAACCTCAGGCTGAAGGGCGTGGACATCTCCGATGAGGAATATAATGCTGCCCTCCTGGCAATCCTGCTGCACGATGTGGGCCATGCGCCTTTTTCACATGCTTTGGAGAATGAGCTTGTGCTGGCACTGGATCATGAACAACTGTCGCATGCTATCATGAAAGAACTGAACCGTCAGTTTGACGGTGCCCTTGATTTGGCCATTGCCATCTTTGCAGGCAAATACAAGAGGAGGTTTTTTCATCAGCTCGTGGCGAGCCAGCTTGATATCGACAGGCTCGATTATCTGAATCGGGACAGTTTTTTTACAGGCGTGGTTGAGGGCAAGATCGGCTCCGAACGTATTATAAAATTGCTCAATGTTCATAATGAGGAATTGGTCGTTGAAGAAAAAGGCATTTATTCCATAGAAAATTTTCTCAGTGCCAGGAGGCTCATGTACTGGCAGGTTTATATTCACAAGACCACCGTAGGGGTAGAGATGATGCTGGTCGAAATCATGCGCAGGGCAAGAGACATTGCCGGTGAATTGCCTATGGCATCAGGTCTGGGATTTTTTATGAAAAATAATATCACGCCCACGATGATTGAGCACGACAGGGACATCCTCACTGCCTTTTGCGGGCTCGATGATTATGATGTTATCGGTGCGATCAAAAGTTGGCAGCATCATGATGATCAGGCGCTTTCGAATCTGTGCAGGATGCTGTTGGAGCGAAGGCTTTTTCATACCCGGCTGATGGAAAAAGAACCCCCGAAGCGGGATGTGGACCGTTTGAAGGAAAACGTCATGAAAAAATATCAACTTCCCATGGAAGTTACCCGTCATTTTGTGGTGGAGGGATACAAGACCAATGCAGCCTATATCGGTGGTGGGCAGAAGATAAAGATGCTGACGAAATCAGGCGGCATTGTCGACATTGCTAATGCCTCCGATCTGCCCAACATAAAGGCTATGAGGAAATTAGTAAAAAAGTATTACCTATGCTGGCCGAAAGATATATCTTTGCAGGCATAGATTTTTCACCCTGATTCTATTCGCAATACAGTTAAATCCTTTTCAAAGAAATAACCAGATGAAATTTACTATTGATCAAATCGCTGCTATGTTGCAGGGTAAAGTGATTGGCAGCGGCACGGACACCATCTCAACCATAGGAAAAATCGAAGATGCCGGGAAGGGAGCCATAGCTTTTCTGGCCAATCCGAAGTATGAAAAATACATTTATACCACTCAGGCCAGTGCTGTCCTCGTCCGGGATGATTTTGAGCCGGAGAAACCTGTCGGGACGACGCTGATAAAAGTCAAGGATCCATATTCAGGGTTCACGCGCCTGCTGGAAGAATATGACAAACTGATGAGCTATGTCAAAGAAGGGATTGAAGAACCCTCGTTTATAGCGCCCGATGCCGAGACCGGCGAACGTATTTACCGGGGTGCTTTTTCCTACATCGGTTCAAAATGTAAAATCGGACATAACGTTAAAATATACCCTCATGTCTATATCGGTGATAATGTAAGCATAGGCGACAATTGCATCCTGTATTCCGGTGTGAAAATTTATCATAATACTGTCATGGGAAACAACTGTATTGTCCATTCCGGCACGGTGGTAGGCAGCGACGGGTTCGGCTTTGCGCCCCAGGATGACGGCACCTATAAAAAGATTCCTCAGCTCGGTAATGTCATCATCAGGGACGATGTGGAGATCGGCGCCAACACAGTAATTGACCGGGCCACGATGGGGCATACCATTATCGATAAGGGGGTCAAGCTGGACAATCTCGTGCAGATCGCACACAATGTAGAGATCGGTGCCAATACCGTTGTCGCTTCACAGACCGGGATTTCGGGCTCTACAAAACTTGGTAAAAACTGTGTGCTGGCGGGGCAGGTCGGTCTGGTCGGGCATATTGAAATTGCCGATCGAGTGACACTGGCTGCCAAAACGGGTCTTTCCAAATCGGTTAAGGAGCCGGGCACCATCAAATTCGGCTATCCCGCCATGGACCACAAAGAATATTTAAAAAGTCATGCTGTTTTCCGCAATCTCCCGGAATTAAACAGAAGAGTTCATGAACTTGAAAAAAAAGTACTAAATTTGCGGGCTAATTAGCTGAATGCATGCACCTGAAACAACATACAATCAAGAAGCCCGTGACTGTAAGCGGAGTGGGTCTTCACACCGGTGTTGAGGTAAAGATGACCTTTCTCCCTGCCAAAGTAAATCACGGGATCAAATTTCAGAGAACAGACATCGATGGACAGCCTATCGTAGAAGCTGATGTTGACAATGTAGTTGACCTGTCGCGAGGCACAACCATTGAGAAAAACGGTGCCAGGGTCAACACCGTGGAGCACACCATGGCGGCACTTGTCGGCATGCAGATCGATAATATCCTCATCCAGCTCGATGGTCCCGAGCCCCCGATCATGGATGGCAGTTCGCGTATGTTTATCGAAGCGCTGGAAGAAGTGGGCACTGTCGAGCAGAATGCCATGAGGAACTTTTTTACGGTTCCCGAAAGTGTTATTTACCGCGATTCTTCAAGAGATGTTGAGATCGCAGCCCTGCCGCTCGATGATTTCCGTGTGACGGTGATGATCGATTACAAATCTCCCGTGCTCGGCAGCCAGCATGCTACATTAACAGATATTTCGCAGTTCAAGAAAGAGATATCCTCGGCAAGGACTTTTTGTTTCCTGCATGAGCTTGAGATGCTTTATAAAAATAATCTCATCAAAGGAGGTGATTTGGACAACGCTATTGTTGTGGTGGATCGTGTTGTGGAAGAGGGTGAGTTGGATTACCTTGCTGAGTTGTTTAACAAACCAAAAGTGACGGTGCAGCAGGAAGGGATTCTGAATAATGTAGAATTGCGCCATAACAATGAGCCGGCCAGGCATAAGCTCCTTGATGTCATCGGTGACCTCGCGCTGGTGGGCAGGCCGCTCAAAGCGCAAATACTGGCTGCACGTCCCGGCCATGCCGCCAATGTGGCTTTTGCCAAAAAGCTCAAGAAAGCAATGAAAAAGTATGAGGAGGCGAATATCCCCGTATATAATCCGAATCATACACCGGTTTACGATATCAATCAGATCAAGGAAATTCTTCCGCACAGCTACCCGATGCTGCTGGTAGATAAGATTATTCACCTCGACGAATCGACGGTAGTTGGCGTAAAGAATGTCACGTTTAATGAGAATTTTTTCCAGGGCCATTTCCAGGGAAACCCTGTGATGCCGGGTGTGCTGATCGTCGAAGCGATGGCGCAGATCGGTGGAGTATTTGTGCTGAACACGGTACCCGATCCACAGAATTACTGGACATATTTCCTGAAAATTGAAGACTGCAAATTCAGAAAGCCGGTGCTGCCTGGCGATACGCTTGTTATACGATGTGACCTGATGGAACCAATCAAAAGGGGTATTGCAAAGATGAAGTGCAGGGCTTACGTGGGAGATAACCTTGTTACCGAAAGTATTTTAATTGCCAGTATTGTTAAGAAAAATCCATGAATCAGCCGTTAGCATATATACATCCCGAGGCAAAGATCGCCGACAATGTTGTAATAGAGCCTTTTACTACGATTCACAAAGATGTGGAGATCAGCGAGGGCACATGGATCGGCTCCAATGTGACCATCATGGAAGGGGCCAGGATCGGTAAAAACTGTAAGATTTTTCCCGGATCGGTCATCTCCGGAATTCCCCAGGACCTGAAGTTTGCCGGTGAAAAAACGACGACAATCATCGGCGATAACACCATTGTCCGGGAATGTGTCACCATTAACCGTGGAACGGTTGACAAGCACAAAACCATCATTGGCTCCAATTGCCTCATCATGGCTTATGTGCATATAGCCCATGATTGTCATATTAAAGACCGAGTAATCCTCGCAAATAGCGTTCAACTGGCCGGACACGTGGAAATTGATGAATATGCCATTGTCGGAGGTTCATCTGCCGTGCATCAGTTTGTAAAGATCGGGGCGCATGTTATGATTTCCGGAGGGTCTCTTGTGCGCAAGGACGTGCCTCCTTTTGTGACCGCCGCCAGAGAGCCGCTCAGCTACGCGGGCATCAATTCAATCGGCCTGAGGAGAAGAGGCTTTTCGAACGAAAAAATCAATGAAATCCAAGAGATTTACAGAATCATATTCCTGCGCAACAATAACAACTCCAAAGCGCTTGATACCATTCAGATAGAAATGCCGAGCACCAAAGAGCGGGACGAAATACTTAATTTTGTCAGAAACTCGACCAGGGGCATTATGAAAGGCTACATCAATAAAGCGTAATAGTACCCGGTTTTAATCACGGGCTTTCCGGAATCGTAGTTAAAAAAGATGAGAATATTTATGGTCTGAGAAAATACCATAACTTTATATACCAAGTTAGATTAATAAAGCCTTTTCCCATGTACAATTATAAAAATTATCTGCTTTTCATGACGATATTCTTTCTGCCGTTTTTATTCAACTGTGGCGGGGAGGTGACACCGTCTCTCAACCTTCAGCAGAAAGCCGCCAGGCTGCTCGAAGAGGGCAGCCCGTGGGGAGGCCCCGGCAATGTGGAAGTGGTCTCATTGCCCTCAGGAGTGGATCCTGCAGATCTTGCAAGCCTCCAGCTTATTTTCAAATCTTCGGGCGCTGATGATTGGGCACCAACATTTATTTATGCTTCGGGAGCGGATGAATTTATCTCTACGCTCGACGCCACGTGGGCATGGACAGGAGCAGGAACGGATAATATCTCTCTGTCAGGCGCATCGGTGCCGGAATTTACCAGCGTGGATGTGACGGATGAAGCGATCACCTTTTCATTTGAAGTAAATTCGAACAGCGGCGGCCGGACGACCGGTATTGAAGGGTCTTACAGAGTGAAACTTCAATAATTGCCCTGACGCATTTTAGCGCTGTACTCTTTCACCTCATCAATAAAACATTTGACGCTGTCTGCATTGGTGTCCGGATAAACGCCGTGGCCGAGGTTGGCGATATGGCGGTCAGAGCCGAACAGATCCAGCATCTTCCGGGTCTCCTCCCTGATGATATCGAATCCCGCGTATAATGCCGCAGGATCCATATTGCCCTGTAATGTCTTCTCTTCCCCAACAAGGCTTCTGGACTCCCCGATGTCCATATTCCAATCCAGTCCCACAACATCGCAATTTGTATTGCCGATAGACTTTCTGGAGCCGTATGCTCCCTTTGCAAATATGATGGTGGGGATATCGCTCACACTGTCGATGATCCTGGAGATGTATTTTAATGAAAATTCGTCGTATTGCCATGGAGGAAGCACGCCGGCCCATGAGTCGAAAATCTGGAGTATATCTGCCCCGGCAGCTATCTGCATCTTTAGATAATTGATGATGCTGTCGGTGATCTTTGATAAAAGCGTATGAGAAAAGGCCGGTTTTTCATACAGCATCCTGCGGGCAAGGGAAAAGGTCTTGCTGCCTTTGCCTTCGATCATATAGCAAAAAAGTGTCCATGGTGCACCGGTGAAACCAATCAGCGGTACGCGGTCGTTCAGCTCTTTTTTGGTCAGTCTTATGGCTTCGGCTACATAACCGAGGCTGTCGTCATCTGCAGTCCGGAGCTTATTCAGGTCCTCTTCCGTTTTTATTGTTTCCGGAAAGAACGGCCCCCTGCCTTCAAGCATTTGGTAGGGTAATCCCATCGCCTCTGGTATGACCAGGATATCGGAAAATATGATAGCGGCATCAACGCCGAGGATATCAACCGGCTGGATAGTTACCTCTGCGGCCAGTTCGGGCATTTTCACAAGCTCGATAAAGCCCGAGAGTTTTTTTCGGACTTCGTTGTATTCGTTCAGTATCCTGCCCGCCTGGCGCATTACCCACACCGGCGTCCGCTCGGTTTTTTCTCCCCTGGCAGCACGCAATAGTAAGTCGTTTGTTAAAGTCATGGATTGTCCGGACTGTTTTAATTGTGATTTATTATGTTGTATTTTTGGCAAAGTTACTAATGTAATTCAAAACCCCTTGACATGGACAAAATTATAATTTATACTCCCGATGCTCCTGAACCCGTCGGGCCGTACAGCCAGGCAATAAAGACAGGGAATACGCTTTATGTATCGGGGCAGATAGCCCTTGATGCCAATACCGGAAATATGGTGGCAGGTGATATAGGTGCAGAAACTACCCGGGTAATGAACAATCTTGGCGCCGTGTTACAGGCCGCGGGTATGGATTACAGTCATATTGTCAAGTGCAGCATCTTTGTCACGGATATCAATGAT
>WGED01000487.1 GCA_015492915.1 Cyclobacteriaceae bacterium | reverse complement strand
TCCGTGGTCAATCAGGCACTGATGGACCGTTTTGACGAGCTGGCTTTCAACGACTGGAAAGATGAAAGCGGCGTTGATTTTTTTACACCTGAAGCCATGGCCCCGTATTATGAAAAGGCAGAGAGCAAAATAGCGCTCCATACCTTCAAGGCGGAAGAACGCACGAGAAACGCCGAACTCTTCGTTAAGGGCTGCGAAGCCCGCGGCTATGAGTGGCATTTCCTGCGCAGGGCACAGAAAGATTGTGCTTTTTCCAAGTACAACGACTGCATCGCCTGCCTGGGCGGCTGCCACCGCGATTCGAAGCAGAGCACCCTTGTCACCTATATCCGCGACGCAGAAAAGGAAGGCCTTGAAGTTTTGGCCAATACGACGGTGGAAAAGGTCACTCCCACTTCTGACGGGGTTGAATTATCGGCTGTCTCCCATGGAAAAAACACGATTCTCAAAGCACAAAACGTGGTACTCTCGGGAGGCGCCTTCGGCACGACTTCCCTGTTGCTCAAATCGGGTTTTGGCAAAAAACTGCCTGTGCTCGGCAAATATTTTGCTTCACACCCGCAATTCATGTTTTTCGGCCTGTATGATGAGATCATCAATGCCCACAAGGGGATGTTCCAGTCGGTGGCTTCCAAAGACCCGCGATTCAGGAAACGCGGTTTCAAGCTGGAGAATGTGTTTGCCGGTCCTGCTTCCATCGCCATGCTCTACACCGGTTTCGGGGCAGACCACCTCGACTACATGAAGCATTACAGCAAAATGACCTGCGCCGAGGTGGCCCTGCGTGATGAAAGTGCCGGAGAGATCACTGTGGACAAAAAAGGAAAGCTGGTGGTGAAAAAACCCATGACCGATCAGGACAAGGCGCGGATGGCCGACGGCGTGTCGGTATTGAAAGAAATACTCGCTGCCAGCGGCGCCAAAAGGGTGATCGAATCGCCCATGTATTTCGGGCTGCACCTGATGGGCGGCGCCCGCATGGGGGTGGACGATGCCACTGCCGTGACAAATCCCGACTACAGGCTCAAAGGACAGAAAAACATCTTTGTCTGCGACTCCAGCCTGTACCCCAATGCCCCGGGCATCAACCCGGCGCTCACGATCATGGCGCTCTCTCACAGGTTTACCGATCAGTTAACAAAATGAAATTCAGGAGAATATGGAATCAAAATATTTCAGCAAAAGCGCAATAAAAGGGCTCACCCGGTTGGGCGATATCCTCATCCCCGGCGATGATGAATTTCCGTCATTTTCTCAATACGGCTGCGTAGAGCATGTGGATGACCTTGCCGCCTATGCCCCCGCCGACGACATCAAAGACCTCAGCATGGTGCTGGGTATCCTTGCTGCCGTGCCCAAAAGTATGCTTGTATGGCTCGTGAAAAAAATGGCAAAAGCTCATACCATTAACGGCCCGGCGGGTACCCTGCTCCGCCAGCTCAATGTGGGCATCAGGGGTATCGTGTTTTCGCTTTATTATTCGGAAAAACAGGGCAGCAATTACAAGGGTAAAAACCCCACCGAAATGATCGGCTTTACGCTGAACAAGGTGATGTATTGAGGACTTTTCGGTTCATGAGCCCGGAGCAGGGCATATTTTACAAGGATTTTGAAAGGAGGGCATGCTGCTCAGCGACATTGGTGACCTATGTTGGTGCCCTCATCAAAAGAAACACTGCTTGCTTTATACGTAACAAATAATTATCCCTTATTTTTATATCCCGATAATGAGAAAATAATCCGAAATGAAGCAGCAGGATATCAGATGGGTTCAGCGTTTTGAAAATTACAAAAAGGCATTTCAACAATTGGAAAACGCAGTGGAGATCGCTAATTCACGGCCACTGTCCGAACTGGAAAAACAGGGCCTGATACAGGCATTTGAATTTACGCATGAACTGGCATGGAAAACCTTGAAAGATTTTCTGTATGAGAAAGGGAATAAGGAAATTTACGGATCAAAAGATGCCGTAAAAGAAGCTTTTAAGTATAATATCCTAGCAAATGGAGAAGTCTGGATGGATATGATACAAAGCCGTAACAAAACATCTCACACCTATAATGAAGATACGGCCGGTGAAATTCTGGATGCAATCATTAATAAATATTTCTATGAGTTTGAAAGGTTTTTGATGAAAATGAACGATATCCAAAACAAAAAATAACATGCCCTTTGGCCTGAAACCGCACATTATCGAAACAATTCGAAATGTATTTGTAAAATATCCGCAAGTAGAAAAAGTGATTATTTACGGATCACGCGCAAAAGGCAATTATTCAAACGGCTCTGATATTGATCTGACACTACTGGGAAGAGATCTTGACCTCAGCCTGTTGAATAAAATTGATAATGAACTCGATGACCTTATGCTTCCCTATACCTTTGATCTTTCCAATTTTTCACAAATAAAGAATAAAGATCTCATCGATCATATCCGCCGTGTCGGCAAAACCTTTTATGAGAAATCATCTAAAAATCATTGATCTCTCATACCTCCGGCGCCCAGCCCGGCTCATACTCCCTGCACCACAATTTCGCCGCTTTTTCATTATGGAGAATATGCCCGTTTTCGGGATCGGTGTGCAGCGTATCCCCTGCCCGCCAGGCGATATTGCCCAACTGGCACAGCAACGTGCTCCTGTGCCCTTCCACAATATCCGAATGGAGTTTCTCCCCTTTGCGAATAGCGCTGAAAAGGTTTTGGATATGGATAGCATCGAGATTTTTTGACGGATCCCGCAGGTTGGCGGTGTTCACCACAAAATCATTATTAACCTCTTCCAGTATGTTATTTTTCAGATCATAAATCTTATATGAATTGCCGTCGATGAGCATGCTGCCTTTTTCGCCGTAGAAAACAGTGCCTACGCCCACCCCTTCTTCCGGCTTAGGGTTGCAACTGCGGCTCACCCACTCCATCATGGTATTGTTGCCAAACTCAAGCGTGATCACCTGGGTGTCGGGCGTTTCCCAGTCATCATCATAGCGGTACCGCCCGCCTGCCGAAGTGACCCGCTCCGGATAGGTAACGCCAAGGCCCCAACGCATCAGGTCGATCATATGCGTGCCGTTGTTGAGGGCCTCGCCTGTGCCCCAATGCCAGAACCAGTGCCAGTTGTAGTGAATCACATTGTCTTTGAACGGGCGACGTGGCGCAGGGCCCTGCCAGAGGTCGTAATTGAGCCATCCGGGAACCGCCACCTCTTTGCCATGGCCTATCGACGGCCTGTTGTTGGCATACCAGCTACGCGCAAAATACACCCTGCCGATAACGCCGTCATGTAATTTTTCTATCGCCGTGCGCACATTGGGATAGGAGCGCCGCTGTGTGCCCAGTTGAATGAGTTTTCCATACTTTTTCGATGCTGCTACCAGCAACTCGCCTTCGCGGGGATTATGACTTGCAGGTTTTTCAAGATATACATGCTTGCCCGCTTTCACGGCCAGGATGCCTGCCGGAGCATGCCAGTGGTCCGGCGTAGCCACGACGAGCACTTCTACACCCTTGTCTTCCAGGGCCTTACGGAAATCGGGTGTGTTTTCC
>WGED01000486.1 GCA_015492915.1 Cyclobacteriaceae bacterium | reverse complement strand
CGTTGGATGTGAGGGTAAATTTGTACATTCCGTTGGCAGGCACTTTGATAAAACCCTTAAAATGAAACCCGAAAAAGGTCTCCGCATCACGGTTATCCAATGAAAAACCGTCAATGATCCCTGAGCTTTTTGCCTCAGCACTTTCCAAATCGTGCACACTACGGAAATATCCGGTAAAATAACGATACGCCAGGCCAGGTCTGACAGCGGAGGGATTGACCGGCTCCTTCAACTCTGCTCTTGTGATGATGACAGCATTGACAAGGCTGTGCGCGTCTCCCTTGTAAGCGATCATTTTCAGTTCGGCACTTTGATCCAAAAGCAGTGGTTTCTCATAAGGCATGGACCGGCGACCCGGATCACTGCCGTCAAGCGTGTAGAATATTTCCGACCCGTCGGTATCGCAGGTCAGTGTGAGGGCAGTGCTGTCGAGAAAATAGGTATCTCCCAGCGAAACATAGGGAGTCGTGACGATGAGCGGAGGCGGGGATTTTGGAGGCATGGCACTGTGCGCGGCCCAATCCCTGTTGGGCTGTGACCCCATCGTGAGCACCAAGCTACCACCTTTCACCAGCTCCGAATGTCTGAACCAGAAGTTGTTTAGCGGCTTGCCGTTCAGTTCGGCCGATTGTATATAAATGTTCTTTGGTGAAGCATTTTTCGCCTCGATCACAAACTCCCTGCCCGGGTAATACTTTTCATCGAGGTGAATGGTGATTTTCTCAAAGACAGGCCCGCTGAGCTCATAGACCGGCTCAGTCGAACAGCCGCCATCCATCTCAAACAGTCCCATGGCTGCCATCACATACCATGCGCCCATCTGGCCCTGATCTTCATCGCCCGGGTAACCGTTTATGGGGCCCGTTCCATAGTAACGATCCAGAATTGCCCTTACCCACTTTTGCGTGAGCCATGGTTTTCCCGAATAATTAAAAAGCCATGCCGCCTGCATGTTGGGTTGGTTGCTGTGATTGACATACTCGCTCACAAAATCGGGGTGCGATTTCTCAAACCCCTCATCCAGGCGCTTGTTGAATTCCTCTCTTCCCATTAGGCCGATCAGCCCCTCCACATCGTGCGGCACGAACCATGTGTACTGCCATGCATTGCCCTCGATATAGTTCCTGTTGCCAAAATTATCCTCTTTCCCATGCGCTTTGATGACGGGCGTAAACGGCGACAACCACGCCCCGCTGCTGTATTTTGGCCTTACATACTTTGTCTGCGGATCAAACACATTGCGATAGTACTGAGCCCTTTTTGCGAAATACGCCTGATCACCTTGTTTGTCAAGCGCCAGCGCCATTTGCGACACACACCAGTCATCGAAGGCGTATTCGAGTGTGTTAGAGACCTGCCCCCGGTCTTCTGGCACGAAGCCCTTTGTCATATACGACCGCAGGTTCCTGTTCCCCACATATCCGCCGCATTCGTGTGGCCTGCCCGGAGTTGTCTGTATCTCCTTCATGGCTTTGAAGGCCTTCTCCGCATCAAAATTACGGATGCCCTTCTGGTAAGTTCCGACGATGAGCGGTATCTCATGAGAAGCGACCATAATGCTCGAATATTCAATACCCCCCGGCCCCTTGGCCAGCCAGCCGCCCCGATCGTAGATCTCCAACAACGAATTGACCCATTTGTTGGCCACCTCAGGCGTGATCAGGGCCCATAGCTGATTGAGGTTCCAGAAAGTATTCCAAAAGGCGTCACATCCATATATTGGAGAGTCAGGATCGGGTAATTGCCTCACTTTTTCGCACATATCCACATACTTCCCGTTCACATCGCTGAAGATAGTGCGGGCGCAATACGAACGGTACAGGTTGGTGTAAAACTTAATCTTATCTGTTTCGGAACCGCCCTCCACTTCTATCTTTTTCAACAAGGTGTTCCATGTATCACGCGCATTACTGCGCACAGCGTCAAAGTCCCAACCGAAATCATTCAGCTCCGATTCCAGATTGAGCCGCGCCTGATCGATGCTCACATAGGAAATGGCTGCTTTCATGAGCACGACATGATTATCGGAGGGCTCGAAAGACAGTCGCACCCCGATATCCTTGTCGCCTGATATGGAGATGGTGGTTATCCCCCGCTGCACATCATCTTCCTGCCACCCATCCATATTTTTAATCGGTTGGTCAAAACGGGCGACGAAATGGATGGTGTAATCATTCCAGCCACCGCTGTGCCTGGCGTAGCCGCTGATCTCCTGCTCACCTGTTTGGCTGATCATGGCCTCTACGATATCGCTGCGGTCTTCCTGCGGTACTTTCAGATCGAACAAGACATGTGGCATTTCCTTTTCAGGAAAGGTGTATCGCTGAAACCCGCACCGAGTGGTGGCAGTCAGCTCGGCCCGGATGTCATAATCGTCGAGGATGACGGAGTAATAGCCCGGTGAGGCCTTTTCTGTCTCATGCCGAAAGCGCGAGCGATAGCCTGCATCAGGATCATCTTTGGTGCCGGGTTTTATCTTCAAAGGCCCCGTGACGGGCATAGTAACGAAACTGCCCATATGCCAGGAGTGCACATGCCCGAAGCCCATGATGCTCCCGATGGAATACTCATAGCCCGCGTCCATCTTCCACTCATCCACATTGTCGGGACTGAGTTTTACCATCCCGAAGGGCATTGTGGCGCCGGGAAACAACATCCAGCGGGAGCTCGAAGTGCCGAGCAGTGGATCTACATAATCGACAGGTTCTTTGTGGGCTTTTTTCGGCGCACAGCCGACAGCCAGGAATAAAACCAATATGAAAAAGTGTCTCGATTTCATGAAAAAACAGCGATTTTTTGAGAATAAAAATTACGGAAAATAATCGTCATTTCCGATGTTCACTTTCTTACCTGCTGCTCACAGCAGATTTCTCATGAAAAAATCATGATTTTTTCATAGCCCAACAAGGTACGGGAAGGATTACTTCTTGCGGGGGGATTCTTTGGGGACACACTTATCACAGTACACTTCCCCATCTTTGCCGGCTCTTACCTGCCGGTAGATGTAACGCCCGAGGTAAAACAGCGCAATCACAAAGACTAATCCTACGAGAATCTCCTGCACCATGATATTTTGATGATTTTATAGTCATCAACGGCCTGAAAGGTATAAGGTTTACCAATACTTCGAAATTATTTCGAGCATTTGCAGCTGCACTGCACATCCAGCGATTATGCCTTTCCCAAAAATGTAATCATCACCCCCTTTATAATCCGTCACTATGCCCCCCGCCTCGGTCACCAGCAATGCGGCAGCAGCGACATCCCAGGGGTGAAGCCCGTCTTCAAAAAAGCCCTCCGATTTGCCTGCGGCCACATAAGCCAGATCTGCAGCAGCAGAGCCCAGCCGCCTGATGCCGTGAGAGTACCTGGTGAAATGTCCGAAGATCTTCCAGTAATTATCCAGCTTTTCGAAATTGGTGTATGGGATACCGGTGATGAACAAGCCGTCTTTAAGGTCAGTCACCTTCGATACATGAATGGGCTCTAAGTTGCAGAATGCCCCTCCGTCCCTGACAGCATGATAGCACTCATCCGAACTGATGATGTACACCACACCGAGCAGGGGCCGGTCATTCTCAAGCAAGGCGATACTCACGGAATACGGAGGCAAACCATGCATAAAATTTGTGGTGCCATCCAGCGGATCGATGACCCAGTTGTATTTTGCAGCTTTTTCTGAGGCAGTACCTTCTTCAGTGATAAATCCTGCTTCCGGCAAGGTAAATGTCAGGGTCTGTACGATCATCTTTTCGGCCTCCTTGTCCACATACGACACCAGATTGTTCAGCCCCTTTTCTTCAATTTTGGATTTGTCAAAGTGCTTGCCCTCGTGCCTGATAAACTCCCCCGTTCTCCTGGCTATTTTTATCGTTTCGTTGACGGTGTGCTGTAAGTCAATACTCATTGCGTTCTTTTTTTATTTATAAAATGCTTAAAATCTCATGGGAAAGCGGTCATTATTTTCTGCCTTTTCCACTGATCACGATCACGATTTCCCCTTTTATCTCCCTTTCCGAAAAATGATCACGCACTTCAGCGGCTGTAGCCGTTATGGTTTCTTCATGGATTTTTGTCAATTCCCTCGATACGGATATGATCCGATCTTCGCCAAAGTATTCCGTGATCTGATCAAGCGTCTTTTTCAGTTTGTGCGGCGATTCGTACAGGATGATGGTCCGCTCCTCCTCCGTCAACGCTTTCAGCCTCGTTTGTCTTCCTTTTTTAGCAGGCAGAAAACCCTCGAACACAAACCTATCTGACGGGATGCCTGATTTAACCAGCGCAGGGACAAAAGCGGTAGCTCCCGGCAGACATTCTACCTTCAATCCTTCTGCAAGCGCCTCACGCACGATAAGAAAGCCCGGATCGGAAATACCCGGCGTGCCTGCATCCGTGACCAAAGCAAACACTTCACCCTCCTTCATCCGCTCTATGAGCCAGGGAAGTATTTTATGTTCATTGTGCGCATGATAGCTCTTTTGCTTCGTACCGATCTCATAGCGTTTCAGCAGCTTGCCCGTTGTTCGGGTGTCTTCGGCAAGGATCGTGTCCACCTGTTGCAAAATCTCAATGGCTCGCAACGTGATATCTTTCATATTGCCGACAGGCGTCGGTACGAGGTACAGTGATATGTGATCTTCTTTCACCTTCTTTTATATATTTTCAGAAACCCATGAGAAAACAACCATTTTCTCATAAGTCATCTGATGCCTGGCCTGCCTTCTTTCCACAACATCAGCCACACCCTTGTTAAAATGATCATAATGAGCGGAATAAAAGCTATATGGTATTGCTGGGGAATGATGCTCCAGAAAATAACGACAACAGCAGCAAGCAATCCGACGATCCACAGGTAATAATGCCTGAATTTCCTTGAAAGCCGACCCCAGAAGAAGAACAGGGGAAAATGTAACGGAACAACCCACAATATATTCCAGTTCTCTCTTGTTGCGTTATGGTCCGTAAAAAACCACAGGAGGAACACGATCCAACCTGCAAGTCCCAGCAAGCCGAAATACAATATGTCGAACCATCCGGAATCCAGCTTTCTCTTGTAATCGAGAAAGGTAAGCACAGCCGCAAATAAGAAAAGCAACCCCGCCACATTTATCGGTGTGTAAAATTCCTTCTTCCTCTCTACCTGCCTTCTGCCTAGTACTTTTTTCTCTGATATTACAAGGGGCATATCATTACCATCCCGCTCAATGG
>WGED01000485.1 GCA_015492915.1 Cyclobacteriaceae bacterium | reverse complement strand
TCACCACACTGATCAAAAGCTTGTCCCTGCGATTATTAACGGGGTCTGCGGTAAAGATGACACCCGAATATGCCGGCCGGATCATCTCCTGAATGATGACATGCATGGCCGCCCCGTTATCGGAATGAAGCTGCTGCCTGTACACACTCACATTCTGTGCTTTGGCGGACTCAAAACACTGATGAACCGCTTCCATGATCGCCTTTTCGGAACTCAGATCGAGAAAAGACGAAAACTGCCCCGCAAACGACAGTGCTTCCCCGTCCTCGCCTGATGCCGACGAGCGCACGGCGTACGTTTTGCCGTCAGGCAGTTTTTTTACAAAATTCTCAATCGCAGCGATATCGTACTCCGTCACCACCCATGTGATGGGTATGGGCATGCCTGACGGTTTCAGAAAAGCCAGCCCCCTGGCCTTGCCTCCCCCCTGCCCGTCAACTTTATCTATCGGTAATATCGCTTCCATATTCTTTGAGATTTACGCCCATTTCGGCGATGCCAATGCCCGGCACACCGCCATATTCAAAACTTGCCTTCGCCTGACGGATATGATAAACCCCGTCCATGATAAAAGGAAAAAACTGCTCCATCTTCGTTTTCAGCATGATTTGGGGCTTGTCCCGGCGCTCCCTTACGGAAAATTCCAATTGATGCGGCAGCGGTTTCTGCAGATGCAGATCGTCAAATGACGGTGTTTCGGAAAGGGTGACATATCCGGCACCGTCATAGATAAAACCGGCCTTCAGGTCATTGACAAAGTTATAGTCTATCACGCTGACATTGAAAAAACGGCCGTCGTCGAGCATGCCGAGAAACCAGATATGCCTCCGCCATTTGCTCCAGTCACGCCTCCCGAAGCTGTGATCGCGCACGCCGCGGAGGCTGACCTTGTGCTTTTCGCCCTTCCACATAATAGAGCCCTTCAGCTCTCCGCCTTGCTCATAGTGCACCAGGTGGATCTCTCTGAGGCGGTTGAAAAAGGCTTTATTCCATGGTTTTTTGGCAATTTGCTCGGCTACCTGCTTTGGATCGGATCCCGCCTTGTCAAAATTCAGGATGGGGGATGTGGATTGCCATTGAAGATCGAGGACAATATTCTCCTCCCTATCTCCCTGAAACACAGGTCCTTCATATTGGATATCCCATATCTTGCCGGGTTCGCGGCATATATATTTTAATTCTCCCTGCACAAAGCCTTCACCTTCCTCCAGGGGCCTGTCTTCAAAGCCCCAAACCCCCTCATCGGGAATATGGACTTTGAGCCAATTTTCATTGTGCTTTCCCGTGCGGAAAGCCTGACGGGTGACAAACGAGAATCCTTCGCGGCTCAGACCCGCAAAGTAGCTGCTGTCATTGTAGCTTGGGCTTTGCAGATCGACATGCTTTGTTTCGAGCGCCTCCACCGGGATGCTGCGCCGCTTGCGCCGCCGTATCATCTGATGGGCGATAAATTGCTTTATTTTCATGATCAGGAAAAAAATCGAGGCGAAATTATGCTTTTTTCTTAGAAAAGGGAAAGGTTAGACTAAAGATAATATAGTAGAGAGTAATGATATAAATCACCACTGGAATTTCGTCGTTAGCCTATGGGAAATAATTGACCGTTAATCCTGTTCAAGAAAATTATTAACTTTTTCGGTTTACTTCAGCATGCAACTTCAGGGCTTACCAATCATACTTATGAAATTCCTTATATTTTCATGAAAGATCCCTTTGGGGTGCCTAATAGTCAGATCATCCATTGAAACAACATATTTCGGGAAACTGTCGGGGATCGCTTCCAAACTCCTGAACTCCCTGTCAATAGTCGCCTGCGAGCTCAACAGATAGGCCACCTGAACATAAAATTTCCTGCCTCCCTTTTCAGCGACAAAATCAACCTCCATATTTTTATGGTATCCTACCTTTACATCATATCCTGCCATTTTCAGGTGCAGATAAACAACATTTTCAAGCATAGAGCCTATTTCTGTTCTGAGCTGCGGGTAAATGTAATTTCTGAACCCGAGATCATTGATAAAATATTTTTTATCGCCCGATAACAATTCTTTTGTTTTCACCGAATATTTCGGACATCGTCTGATAATGAAGGCATCCTCCATATTTTTGATATAAGAAGCAACGGTAGCATACTCCACCTTTCTGTTTTTGCTTTTGAAATATTTGATGATGGACGGGACAGAAACCAGATTGCCTGTATTATGAAGTAAAAACAGAAAAAGGTCTTCCAGCAATACATAATCCCTGATTCTGTGCCGAAACATGATGTCCCTTAATAAAACGGTGTCTTTCAGTGACTGGAAATAATGCTGCCTTATTTCATAAGACGCTATATTCAATGCCTCGGGCATTCCCGTGGTTTCGAGATAATTTATAAAATGTTCTTTACTGTCATCCAAATGTTTAAAAGCAAGATATTCGTGATAAGAAAAAGGGAAAACCTCAAAAACCACATAGCGGCCCGATAGCCTCGTAGCCAGTTCACCGGACAACAAACCTGAATTAGATCCGGTAATGAATATCTCATACTCTTCCACCGGATGTTGAGCCAGAGAAACAATGATTTTTTCCCACGCTTCAATATTCTGGACTTCATCGATGAATAAGTAAACCTTCCCCTTGGGTTTCAGGTGTTTTCTGTACAATTGGATCACCTCCTGCAGATCGCTGGCGTTCCTGATTTCATCAAATTCATAGAGCTCCTTATTGAGATAAAAAATATTAACAGGCGGGACTTTCTCAGTAATTATTAACTGATTGATAATCTGCCGTATGATATAACTCTTACCGGCTCTCCTCTGGCCTACAATTACTTTGATTAAGCGGTTTCCCGTGGCATTGGCGATTTTATCAAGGTATAATTCTCGTATAAGGCCATTCCCGGTAATTTCACCCTTTCCCCATGGATTTATAGTCGATAAATATGAAAGAATATCATTCATAATACTGTCTCTTATACACATCTCCGAGCCC
>WGED01000484.1 GCA_015492915.1 Cyclobacteriaceae bacterium | reverse complement strand
TGCCCGCATCCCCCGCAACTGGCGTGTACGTAGGCGTCAGCGTATTGCCGTTCGTTATACTGCCTCCTCCATCATGACTCCAAATGATACTTGTATAATTGCTCCCCGTAGCATCACTCACCGTATAGGACGCATCCTGGCACGTCTCGGCTGCTACTCCGGCATTAACTACCGGAGCAGCGGTTACATTTAATATTTTTGTATCAATAACTGATCCGCAGCCTCCATTACCATTTACAGTCAGTGTCAAAGTGACTGATGATCCTCCATCTGTCGTTACAGGCGTATAAATAGGGGTCAAAGTCGTTTCCCCGGAAAGTATACCTCCCCCATTTTCAGTCCATAATAAACTCGAATAATTAGTTGCAGAG
Source organism: Cyclobacteriaceae bacterium (assembly GCA_015492915.1). GTDB lineage: Bacteria > Bacteroidota > Bacteroidia > Cytophagales > Cyclobacteriaceae > JAAUQL01. The sequence goes on along the minus strand of WGED01000484.1, from coordinate 7,648 downwards.
GCATCATTAACAGAAAATGCTGTTGTCTCGCATGTTTCTCCGTCTATTCCGGCATTAGCTGTCGGTGGATCTGAAGAACCTAAATTTCCATGATTAGTTCCGACAACATCGCCATTGATGGTCATAGTACCACCAAGCCTGATAATATTGCCAGTGCCTGCAACTGTTGACCTTACCCTAAGTCCTGCAATTGTGAAACTATTAATAGTGAGATCTGCCGTACTGTTCAATGTAAAATCCACCGTGACATTCGATGTGTTTACCACGATGGAATTGGCTGTCATGCCGTTTCCTGTAACTGAGACATTCCCGATTCCCGGTTCAAATTCAAAAGTCCCCGTGCCACTAAAACCGAGAATGAAAGTAACATTTACCCCAGTCGTAAAATCTGTATTGGCGGTTTCTGTTACAACAATATTTGATAACGGATAATAGTTGCTTGCAGACGGGCCAGAATTCAAACAAATGCTTTCTCCTCCAGTAGCGAGGGTGATAGTGACCTGCGCATAGGATTGCAACTGGAATATAAATAAAGAAAGGAAAACAACTCCTTTTAGAAAAAAAGAAAAAGTACGGTAAAAGTTATTCATCCAAAGCTGGTAAAACTACTAAAGTATCCCTTTCAATTATTGAATATGCCTTTTCAAAAATTTGTAACCAATTTAAAAACTGCCAAATTATTACAAAGGCACTAAATCTCCGTTAGGATTCACTTTCAACAAACACATTTTCGAACGTGATTCCGTGTTAATATCAAAACCTATGGTCCCAACTACAACATAACTACCGTCCTCAAGTTGTAAAACCCCAGAGGCTTTATCATCATCATCGCTGCCAAAAGTTTTTCTCCACTCTTCTTCCCCAGTTGCATCTATTTTTAACAGGCTTATTTCAGTTTTTCGGGGATCATCCAATCTAATGGTTGTTGAGATTATGTATCCCCCGTCATTAGTTTGAAAAATACTGGTTTCTCCTATATCCTTATTAAATTCATTCGGATAAATTCGCCTCCATTCTTCCTGTTGGTACCGATTGATTTTCACTATTAATTCATTGAGTATTCCGTTTTCATCAGTAAATCCGGAAAGTATGAAACCACCATCTGCGGTCCTGTAACTATCAGTGCATATCTCATTATTATTTTGTGTGCCATAATATTCCGGTGTAATTGTACCATCACTATTTGATCTGTATAAAAAAGATCTGAACCAATATGACTGATCGCTATTTACCGTTCTCAACACTGAACCAAAGCAAATGAAAGGATTGCTTATAGCATTCTGATCTTCAAATGATCTGGCACTGAAATTATTTGTTTTTTCTGTGCCTATATATCTCAATCTGTTCGGCAATGCCGCTAATTGATTGTCAGTCTCAATTAAAAAATACTTTGATGTATCTGTGTGCAGCATTGTCGATGTTATGAAGAAATTGCCATTTTCCATTTCAATAATGTCTTTCCCAAATTCGTCCCTGAATACGGCACCATACTTTTTTTCTGTACCTATCAATGTACCATCTTCAATATTGATGTTCAGCACATAAACATCGCGTTTCTGCTCTATTGCGAAACCTGTAAAAGTAGACTCGCCGCAAACATATAAAGTATTGTTGCTCCCCAGTATCACAGAATTACCCACATCATCTTTCTCTCCCCCATAATTGCTCTGCCATACCAGATTACCAATATTGTCAGTACGTACCACATACACATCTTTACCCCCATTAGAGTTAGAAGTGGTTGAGCCCACCATTACAAACCCTCCATCCGGAAGTTCAATAACATCCCGGCCCTCCTCAGATCCGTTGCCACCATATAATTTAAAAAACACTTTGCCCTGCTCCGGCTCCACGTTATTAGTCGTATCGCAAGAATACAGTAATGCAACGCCCAGTGTTATCACAATCAGTACAAATTGCTTAAATGTCATGTCATTTAACATGGAATTTACAGAGCTCTTCACTTTATTTTTCTCGGTTTATACAACGGCTTTATAAATCCTACTAAAAAAGATATATTCCCTATTTTGAAATCATCATCCACATGACCTACCGGAAATTTTAGAGAGCGCCCTTTTAGAAAATCTTCATCTTCTCTCCATCTATTCTTTTTATCTGTCATATTCAACATCCCCTGAGAATAGCGTAATTCGAATACCAGGTAGTTAAGTCCGATTTTGTAATTAATCCCACCGCCAGCCAAAATTGAATAATTAAACTTGTTTTTCATGGATGTAGTATTTATGGTAGGTCTTGGCTGAACCGGAAACTCCTCTGATTGACCAGTCTCCCCAATTATCGTGTAACTCCCTTCAATATTTTTAGCTGAAGCACTGATCAAAAAGTCAGGACTTACACCTGCTGAAATAAACGGATTGATCTTCCCCAACTTAAAATTATATTTCAGCATTATTGGTATCGAAAAAGACAAATGAACAAGGTCAATACTTGTTGACAAAAAATCCCAATGCCTGTCTGTCAATTTCAACTTGTTTTGTGTTATAAACAGTTCAGCTCCAAGGCGAAGGTTTTGATAAATCACCATTTCCGCCCCAAATCCAACAAGAAATCCCGCCTGGGATTTGTACTTATCAGTATTATTCCGGGATTGAGAAATGCTATAATCAAGTAAAACATTAGCATGAGAAAAATTAAATCCTGCTTTCCCGAGCGTTAGATAAAAAATGGGCGCAGTAGTAAATTTTTTAGAATGATTAATTAATTCCACCGGATCCAACTCGTCATTCGGGTGATATTCGGGTGAAAGCTTCAATAATTTAAGGTAAGAACTGTCCGCCTTATCATAATAATTGAGAAATAACCAGGTGAGCGTCAGTAACCTGTAAGCACGGACCTTTTCTTCATCTGTGAATCCCTCTTCCAAACATGAATTGATCAACTCAGGAATCTCATACAACCGGCCCTGATCATATTTATCTTCCGCTTCATTCAATGCCACAGTACACTGATCCTGCCCCATAACAGAAACGGATGTAGCAAAAACGAGTAGTGGAAAAAAAATAAAAAAGTTCCTCATCCTTTAGTTTATCACTTCGAAGATCTTACACCTGCTGCCTCACATGTCTTTATATAATTAATATCTTCCCCAACATATCTATCCCATTCTCTTTTAGTCATATTCCGCATCAAATACTTACAGATATCTTTTGCCATCAAGTCTGGTTTTGTAGGCCATAGCTTCAAAACGCCATTCTTGGTGCCCGCCAATAAATAATCACTGCTACCACTGAATTCAATACTCCATACATAATCATCATGATCTTTAAAAGCTACCGGCAGCATTTTATCCATCCTCGATACAACCCACAATTGTACTGTTCCGTCGAGACTCGCTGTGGCCATTAATTTACCATCCGGGCTGAACCTGATGCTGTTGACTCTTGACCTTTGTCCCGCCAAAGAACTTGTGAAAAACAGATCACTCCCTATAACATCACCTGTGTAAACTACCCCATCTTCATTACCGACTGCAATCATTTTATTGTCAGGGCTGAATTCAATAGCATAAATCGGCCTGTTAGTAATTTCAATGGACTCAAGCTTATCCATGTTATTGGTATTCCAGATATCCAGCCTACCCTTTTCATTTCCTGCTACAAGTACATTTCCATCCCTGCTTAATGAAATGGCAGTGTACCTGTCGTCGAATTTTATCAATTCACTGCTGTTTACATAATCATTGATTCTCAGCGTGCTGTCCTGAATCCCATATGAAAGGAAATACTCAGAATTAGGCAGGAACATCAACCTGGTAACCGGACCATTATGGCCTTCAATTTTTATGGGACTTAATGTATTTAGATTTATAACTAGTATATAAGGTGCATCCCCGGCTACAATTAACCATTTACCATCAGGACTCACCCTCATATCATAATTAATGTAATTTCGTGCCGGTTGATACAATGTCTGGAATGAATAATCATCATTATTCCATTTCAAAATCTTTCCATCGCTACCTGTAGTATAAAAATCCTTGCCATTGGGATCGTACACAATGGCCCTGATCATATCCTTGTGGCCCTGATAACGGTAAAGATCAACTCCTGTACTCTCTTTCAGCTTGTCTCTTTTGGCATAATATAATCCGTCATAGATATAATTGTCATATACATTTCCGCCATATTCCTTGTTGAAACTATAGGCCTGAAAAGCCATCAAAGCTTTCAAGTCAGTGTCATTGATATTCAAGGATTTCACGGCCATGGACTGGGCAATGGATATCATCCTTAGACGGTTGGCCTTGTCTCTTTCGCTCAGTGCCAGTTTACTTTGCTGGTGAGCAATTACTCTTAATGAATCTGCTATACGCTCTCTTTCAAGTGCAAGCCTTCGCTGTCGGTTGGCAAGTATAGTTTGTCGCTCGGCAATTGATTTCTGGTACAGTGCACTATCAGCGTTTAATTCAGCTCGTATTCTTTGACGTTCGGCCTCTCTGGCATTTTCGATAGCTATCTGGCTTTGTCGTTCGGCTTCCAATCGGCGTTCTTCCGCAAGCCTTGCGTTATTTTCCGCCTCAATCCTGTTTTGCTCTGCCAGTTCTCTCTGATTATCAGCATCAATCTTCTTGATCCAGCCAAAAACAAAGAACATTATGGCAATGATAAATGCCACTCCTAAAATTATGGCGGTCATTTTAGTTCTTTGCTGCCTTCTTTTAGCGAGTAACTCTTTACTTTTATTTTCACTCTGATATGCCTTTTGACTCTGCTCGAGAAAGACCATCGCCCTCTCAAAATAAGGATCATACCTGCGTGCCCAGGATTCTGTCGGTTTTTGATTTTCTTTCCAGTTGAGTGCGAATTGTAGATCAGGTGGCCTCCATAGTCCTGCCTTGCCTACCTGATACATCTCAGCAGCATGTGATAATCTCTTATATAATTGAGCTGCTTCAGCCTCTTCATCCACCCAATTTTTCAACCTCTGCCAAATCCTCATCAAACTCTCATGAGAAATCTCAATAATTGAATTTGCATTAAGGGCAACATCAGCAGGAGGCATCAGCAAAGACCTGCCGGGTTCTCTGAATTTTTCAATTACGTTGATCAGATCTTCCTGAGTGGCTCCTGATATCTCTTCAATTTCAGAAAGTTTGACTGCTCTTCGTATTCCCTGATTATCGGCACCCTTTTCAGTAAGGGCCTTGAATAATACTTCACAAACCCTTTTTTCATCTTTATCAAGCTCCGAGTAAGCCTCGTTGGCATGTTGGGAAAGTGCTTCCTGTATTTTACCTATTGCGATATAATGCCTGAGATCTATCGGTTCGCCGGGTTCCCTGTTGGCTACCCAATAATCCCAAGTACGCATTAAAGCGTGTTGCATTACAGGCAACTGGTCGGCATTATTGCCCAGATCATTGAGCAATTGCTGCACCAGCCTCTTGGTGATTTTTCCTCCTCCCACAGCAATCGGACCTTCTATGGCCAACCGTTGCTGATCGCGGGTCATTTGAGGAATCAGGTAATGACTCTTGTTAATAATATGTGTGAGTTCAGGAAATTGAGAGCAGTCACCAATAAAATCCGATCGCATTGTAAGGGCAACATAAACAGGCACCTCTGTTTGGTGTACAGACTTAATGAGCAGGTTGACATATGCTGCCGCTTCATTAAAGGCTTCCTCTTCCTGCTCCGTTTTTATATACCTGAAAAGTTCCTCAAACTGATCAACCAAAAGGAAAACATTGGTAGTTGAGGCATTGGAAAGCTGCTTTACCGCATCCACCAAACCCATAGAACTACTCCTGAGGATGGTGGAAGTCATCCTTTTACCAATGACCTTTTCATCATCCTGAGATGTAATATAATTTTTGTCCTTACTCAGAATGGATTCGGCGAGATTCTCGATAGGCGCTATACCCGGTCTGGTCACAATAACCGTCCAGTCGGAGCCAGCCTCGGTCATAAATCCACCGTACAGGATAGGAATGAGTCCGCAATACATCAGTGATGATTTACCACTGCCCGACGCACCGATTACAGCAGTAAATCTATGATTTGCCAAGTTTAGTAGCACCTCATCACTCTGGCCTTCCCTGCCAAAAAAGAGGTGGCTCTCTTCGAAAGTAAAAGGCCGTAATCCCGGAAAAGGATTGATTAATTCCGTCCCTTTTTCATTAAATGATTCAAGTATGTCGAACTCCTTCGGAATCATATTAATCTTTTAGCTTTTCCAGAAATGGCTCTATTACCTTTACGGAGAATCTTTTTGTATTTTGCAATATTAAAGCTTCTTTATCCGGATTAAGAATATCTTCGAGTTGTGATGAATTTTCGACTAAAATAGCCTGAGGAAAGATCGGCTTTTCCCTTCCCAGTCCGAGAGATTTCATCAAATCCTTCTGCTTGCTTCTGATCCACTCTTCATTATCATTGCCATAATAAATGAGTGTGGCATCACATCTTTTCAGGCTATCGTTATGCTTGATTCTGATCTCATCCGGTGTACCTTCAAAATCTGAAGTTATAACATCGTACCCGCTTTTTATCAAATAATCGTGGATTTTCTTACATTTTTGGGCTTCCGATTTATCATATATTAAATATATAATCTTTCTTTTTTCAGCCTCTTCTTTCTTATAGAATCGGTTGTACTCGCTAACTCCCTCTTGAATTTTCTTGATCACAAAGGCCTTTAGTTCTTCCAGCGGAGTTTCAAGCAGATCGGCTTTTCTCATTGAAAGCGTATCCTTTCTGAGGTTTTCGATAAACAGCCTTTGCTTTACACTTATATTTTTCAGACCGGGCAAAATCCACATTACCCTCCCTAAATTGAGGCGATCTGTTATTCCGAGCTTTTCCACTTCCTCAAAGTGTTCCGAGGCAAGCCTGTTTTGCAGATCGAGCAACGACATATTGGTGCCACGGATTTTGGGATACTCAGGTCCTACAAGATGAATGGACATATTGCTCTCCGCCAAATCCTTTTTGACCTGTTTCATTATAAGGTCAAGATTTTGAGGCATGTTTTTATCGGGAAGCACTTTATATCCATTTCTCATCAATTCTCTTTTCAATGCGTCACGGTGAGGCTTTAAATCAGAACCGACTTCAGCCAGAAATATGGTTATTGCATTGATATCGTGACTTATACTGGCAATTTCATCCTCTGCTGATTTGATACTGTCTAAAACTGAGAAAATATCATACGCGAGGTCATATAACCGCATCCAGAAAGTTTTTTCTGAGCTGGGGCCGATAAAATCATCATATATGACCAGCTCATCATTTGCCGTATCATAATGAAAAAAGTCGTAGCTTGTGGAATTACTCAGAAAGTCCAGCAGAAAATGTCCGCCTTGTGGTTTACGTACTACCTTAAAAATTCTGGAATTCCATGAAATGTTGTTCTTCCCTTTGTTGATAGCATTCTCATGAAAAATCTTGATCTCCTCTTTAAAAACCGGAGAATCCAAAAGGGAAGGTGATATTAAAGGGATTAATACTGTAAAAGGAGAATAAATAGACTCGATGTCAAGTTCTTCACAATATACCTCATTTACAGAAACCTTATCACCTGACAGCCTTGTCAGGAGTAATTCGAGAAATCTGCGAAAACTTTCATTCCAGTCTTTTATTTTTTGGTCCTGCTCATCTTTCGATGATTTAATTATATAGATATGTTG
>WGED01000483.1 GCA_015492915.1 Cyclobacteriaceae bacterium | reverse complement strand
CAACAGGTGTTTCCATGCTTCTTTCAGTTGTTTGCGCAGGGCAGACACATCCATGCCCTTCGATTCCGCATAGTCCACAAGCTTTTCTGCCAGCAGCAGCTCGCCGCGTGCCTGATAGGGAAGCGCCCTAGTGATGCCGTCCGTCTCAACGCCACTACGCTGCTTGCCCATCCACATAAAGGGGCCGCAGACATTCATATTCCATGTGCCTTCGGGCACGAAGGGATAATCGGGGATCACATAACCCTCATCATTTTTGATTTTTTCTACCAGTTCGCTGATGGTGACGAATTTGTATCCTTCTTTCAACAGTTTTTTGAATTTGTCGATGTGTTTTTTCTCCTGTTCGGGCACACGGTAGAAGTTGCTGTTGTAATCCGTTGTGTTAAACACTTCGCCGTCGTCGAGAAAAGCCCAGGTCCACTCCAGGCCGTTGAGTTGTTTTTTGCCACCGCCGATCAGGCCGAGTATCTGATCATCGCCGTATTTGACATTCACCAGCGGCAGGGTCTCTCCGCGATAGTAGCTATGTGGGTCGGAGCTGGTCACCACAACATCGTGGGTTCCTTTGAGGGCATAGGCCAGCCCGGGCGACCATTGAATTTCCTGACCGAAAAAGACATGGGAGCGCTCCAGGCCGTGTTTTTTAAGAATTTCGTCTGATATCTCGATGGATTTTTGAAGGTCGAGCGCGGGGTAGGCGATGAACAACTGATCGGAATAATGCGCGATCACGAGCTCTATCTGACCGCGCTTTACGAGCTTTTTCAGCAATGCGAGTACTTTCGGATGTTCTTCGGCCAGCACCTCAATGGCATATCCCTGTATTTCAATGTCAGACTTGAATTTCGGGTTTTTCTCAAAGAATTGCAGTACGGGGTAGAGCGATTCGCGGATGATCCGGTTTTCAATTTTATAATCACCGGCGACATACTGCAGGTTGAAGTGGAACATGCCAACAGCATATTTATCTTTGGCTGTGGCTGCATTTGCCAGCATCAGGAAGGTTGCAATCAAAAAAAGGGCTCGTCTCATCGTTGTATTTGTTTGTATTGAGAAAATCATTAAAAATTCATGCACACGTTTGCATGCCGAAATATAGTATATGGTTTAATCATTGCAAAAGGATGACAAAAAAAACCGTTTTGGTGGGATACAAAAAAACCGGAGCCAAGGACCCCGGTTATTTTGGGTTAAATCAATATTCGCTAACCCTTCTTAAAAGTGATCGGTATTATCATCCTTACTTTGACGTTTTTGCCGTCTTTTTTACCGGGGATCCATTTCGGGGCATTTTTTACTACCCGCACCCCTTCTTCGTCGCAGCCGAAACCGATGCCTTTTACACATTTTACGTCGGTGAGATTTCCGTTTTCATCCACAAAAAAATCAATAAATACCTTGCCCTCCACATTATTTTTCGATGCTTCTTCGGGGTATTTCAGATTGTTGCTGATGTATTCGTAAAAGGTCTGCATTCCTCCCACAGGCACGGGCCGGTTGTCAACAATAGTAAATGTGTCGTGTTCATTTTTTTGCCCTATAGCCGATTGAGGAGTTAAAAAGAATGCAACGGGGAGTATCATCCTCACTTTCACTTTTCGGCCTCTTTGCATTCCGGGCTTCCATTTCGGGCCGTTCTGAATTACCTTTATGGCTTCTTCGTCACAGCCGAAACCGAGGCCCTTTTTTATTTCTATGTCGGTAAGGTTGCCGTTTTCATTGACCACAAACTGTACGAAAACTTTCCCTTCGATCTTGTTTTCCCTTGCTCTCTCTGGGTATTTGATCTCATTGCTGATGTAATCATAATATGCTTCCATGCCGATTTCAGGTACGGGCATATTTTCCACAACCATGAAGATATCCTCAGGAGTATCGTCCACATAGGCAGAATCCTCAGGCTGGAATGAAGGCATTTCGGGAATGATTTCTTCTACAGTCTTTTTCTGATTGTCGTCGCACGAGAAGACAAAGAACAGGAGTGCCAAAGCAGGCGCGAGCGCCAGGATCTTAATCCAGACCGGCTTTTTTCGGTTGATGTTGCTGATCATTTTCATACGTTTTGAAGTTTGTGATTGATGGAAATTGTTGCTTATCGAAAAATTGAATGAGAGTAATATCTGCTTGGCCAGCAGGCTCAGGTATGATTTCCGGCCGATTTCTTCGACCGCCTGCTCATCGGCAAGGAACTCATGAACGTCCGACAGGGCCTTCTTCAGGCCGTGGATGGCAGGGTTGAACCAATAAACGATGCGCAGCAGTTCGTAATACAGCACATCATAGCTGTGCTTCTGCCTGATATGGACCTCTTCGTGGCGGATGATCTGATTTTTTTCCTCTTCGCCGAGCGAAAGGGTGTCGTCCCAGATCAGATAGTGGAAGAAGGAGCAGGTCGGGAATTTACCGCCCGTTTTTACAAGCGTGTATTTTCCGGTTTTGGCCTCTGATTTTTGGCTGATGCTGACAATGCGCATGAGCAGCATGACCTGATACAGCAACCTGAAGAGAAAAAACCCTGCCCCGATTGCATAAATAATCAATACAACCTGCCATACGGACATTCCTGATTCTTTTTGGATACCCGGGTCAGTTGCCGGCAAGGTCACTTCCGGCATCCGGATGGCCTGCTGTATCGTCTGGATTTCGGTTGAGTTAAAAAGGGGGATGTGCAGGAGCGGCAAGGCAATGGCCAGGGCCGGAGCCATAAGCAGATACGCCCTGACAACGGTAAAGTGCCTGTCATTGGCAAACAGCAGGATATAGATGATGTACAGGATCAAAAGGATTATGCTGCTTTCGGTAAAATAGTTGATGAGATTGTCCATGATATTTCGGTTATTTTTTCATTGGTAAACAGGGTAGGGCGGGGATCTCAGTCCTGCCCGTCATCCTGATCATTATTTTCTTGTGAAAGGTCTTCTTTGACATGCCTGAGCAGTTCTTCCACATCGTTTACATTGAGGTCATTGTCGCGGGCAAAGAAGGAGACCATTTGCTTGAATGAGCCGTGAAAGTAATTCCCGAGAAAGGTCTTGAGAAAGAAACTGCTGTATTCCTTTTTGTCGATCAAAGGATAGTACTCGTGGGCTTTGCCGTATGCCGTAAATCCCACAAAGCCCTTTTTTTCAAGGATCCTCACGATCGTGGATACGGTGTTGTAAGCGGGCTTGGGGTTGGGCATGCGCGCGATGATGTCTTTTACAAATCCCTTGCGGATATCCCACAGGATCTGCATGATCTCTTCTTCCGCTCTGGTAAGTTGTTTCATGTTTTTTCTGTTTTTTCATTCAAACATAAAACTAAATAATTAGTTATACAACTAAAATTTTAGTTTTTTTAGTG
>WGED01000482.1 GCA_015492915.1 Cyclobacteriaceae bacterium | reverse complement strand
GTGCACCTTCTTGTCCGCAAATGTCACAGACCATTTGTTTACCTTTATTTTTCATGGTTCATACACAGTGATAATAACAAGCTTACCTGTTGGGCTAAACTTAGCAATTAATTCAATCCCATCCCCAGCAATTGTTTTTCCCTTGACACGATATTTCCACTCAGCCGTTACTTGATCTTTTTGGCGTTCCAAAATTTCGCCCGTGAGAATTCCACTTTCAAGATCAAACACACTAAAGTCTTCGTCATTCATTTCCTTTCTGGCATGCGAAGTCACCACATATTCGTTCTTTCGAATTTTTTCTCGCATGCGAATTAAAATTCGTTTGAACAATTTATCTCATGACTTTGTTATCATTTGAAGTCCTTGTACAAATGAATATACGAAAAAACCCGATAGATTCCAAAATCATTCGTTCGCCATTCCTTATCCTCTCTCACAGAATTTGATTTGACTCAATGCTTCCCTACAAACACCACGGAATGTAGTGGCTATCTCACCTTTATCTTTCAACCAGCAGACTCTGTCGCGCATCAGGCGATTTTGGGCTTTGTTCAGAGGTGTCTATTTCGTGTAGATATTCTGCACGGAGAGTGGGTGTGGTCGGTTCCTTCGAGCTTTGAATGGTGTCCTCTATAAAGGCCAGATCATCCTCGATGCCTTCTTTTTCTTTCAGGACACTCAAATATTCGCGATTTTGCATCTGATGCTGCATTAGTTTCAGCCGCCGGTACAGCGATTTCAAGCGAGTCCGTACAATGTCGTACCGATTCTGTTCTACATAGGTAAGCCGGGGCATTTCGGCAGCGAGAGTGATGCATCTTTGCAATTGAGTCTCAAAATATGTCATGAACGCATGTGCTTCGGCTTTTGCGGCTTCTTTTTTGGCCTGATACGTTTTAAAAGCGCGTTGAATGTCTTTGATACAGGCACGGATGTGTTGCTCGGCTACCATGAATTGATTGGAACGAATCAGCGTCTCTGCCTGGATGATGCGACTTCTTAGCCGCTGAATATCCCGGGGAATGTATTTCAGGGCATCTGACTGTTCCAGACTGGCGAACAACACCCGAGCTTTGTTCAATTCATCTTGAGGTGAGTGCGCGCACGCTCCCCCAAAAATATAAACCAGCATCACAATCCCCATCATTATACCCGGTCGGATAGTCCTGGATTTGGCCATGGTCACCACCTGTCTTTACCACCATTAATTTGAGATTCCTGCGTCGGGAATCGGTTTTCAAATAAACAAATCGGGCGCGCGTTGTAGAGGAAAAGTGTGCTGCGGATCAGGTCTTTCGTAGCTGCAAATGCGGAGATTCAGAAGCAGACCATCGGGTAGGATACAGCATGAATATAAAAGAAAATGAATCCTTATGCAACTAATTTTTTACAAAAATGTTAACTTTTGAAGACAGGTTCCAGGTATCGGACTGGGCAGGGATGTCCACCGTTCTGATACTCACAATCTCCCCAGTAAAAACACTTGACGGAACAGATCGGAGCATTGTCCAATAAGTTGACCTGCGGAAAGGCCTCCCGCGCCGCCATGAGCTGTTTTTGCATTTTGCGCTTTTTCCAGAAGCTTTGAAATAAAGAGTTCCCCAGCAATTTCACATTTACCAGTTTTGAAAGGTCCTGTGCGGCCTTTGAGCCGGGATTGTACAGAATAAAGGGCTTGAGATCGCGCACCGCTTCGCGAACGCTTTGATCGTACGATACATAGCCCAGGAACCGGACATCGATGGAAAGCAACTCTCCGGCCGCCGCCTGAATGGCCACGCCCTCCTTTACATCATCGGGATCGTTTACCATGTTTAATATGAGCATCGGTTTAAACGATTCCAGAACCTGCTCGAAAAAGTCAGCCCCTCGCTCATCGATTTCTCTGATTTTTTGGGCTACCTGGGCCATGGACATCTGCATCCGGCCCGGCCGTGTCAGTTCATCCCGGTCCAAGATTTCCAGTATTTCCCGACTCCCATGAAAGGCACGGCGCAGCTTGCGCATCAAGCAGATTTTTATAAAATTAAAAGCTTCCTGAATGGCCATGGGTTCTGGATTGGTAACAACAATTCCGTCATCGGCGGTGAGGAAAAAATCGATCACGTTGTAGGAGGAGCCGGCTCCGAGATCGAGCAAAAGAAAATCGGCGTTTACGGTACGCAATTGCCGGATAAACCGGAGCTTTTGGGTGTATTTCGGATTGGCAAGCCCTAATGTGCCGCAGGCACCGGAAATCAGGCGTAGATTGGCAACGGAGGTCTCCAGGGCGATATCATTCAGGCTGTCCCGGTTGAGCGTATAAAAATCAAAAAAAGTATATTCCGGCTCCAGAATGCCCATGACGGTATGGAGATTGGCGCCACCCAGATCGGCATCCACCAGAACAACCTGGTAGTTCAGGCTGGCCAGAGCCACTCCGATGGAGGCGGTTAAGATGGTTTTGCCCACACCACCCTTGCCACCCCCTACAGCTATGATACGCGTCTGGTTAAGCTCTCCGTCTCCGTCCTCCGAAAAAATCGGACGCAGCAGGTCTAATTCTTCGGCGTGAACCCAGCTCTGATCATCTTCATCCCAGACCAGATCGGTGGGGGTGAATTTACCTTTGCGGGCCAGCCCCCGGAGCTCGGTGGTTGTGAAAGGACCAAATTGTTTATTGTCTACCTTGACAAAAAGTGAATGCATACCAAATTCCCTGGTAATCGGTTCCGTGCGTATTTTGCTTTCAATAGAGGTATATACCCACAATGTGTTGCAATGCAGACACAATGTCGAGGAGGCCGAGTCAGGCGGAACGGAAATAGGCATAGATGCCGTCACGCATTGCTTCTGCGATCTTTTGCTGATTTTTGGGATCGAGCAAAAAGCGCAACGCATCCGGATTGGTCATAAATTCGGTTTCGACCAGGCATGAAGGCATGGTAGTCAATCGAAGAACAGCAAAATTTTCTGCTTTGACTCCCCGGTCCTGGCGATCAGGGAAGGTTAGCATGAGCTTGTCATGAATGTGGGTGGCAAGCTCTCTGCCTCTGGTACTTCCGGGGAAGTGATAGACTTCGATGCCGCTGGCAGCCTGGTTTTCAGCGGAATTACAATGAATACTGACGAATACCTCGGCACCGGCGGTGTTGGCGATATCCGCACGCTGGCGGAGATCGGCATTGAGATCGTCTGAAAGGTTGCTGTCGTCTTCACGAGTATAAATAATCCTGTGACCCTCACGTTCAAGGATCCTGCCCAATTTTAGGCCGATTGCCAGAGTAATGTCTTTCTCCATTACATTCTGTCCCGGCCGGTCGGGGTGTTCGACCGTAGCGCCGGGAAACCGACCACCGTGCCCGGGATCGATGGCGATGACATAC
>WGED01000481.1 GCA_015492915.1 Cyclobacteriaceae bacterium | reverse complement strand
GGAGGGAATCCCCGTCTCGGTAGAGACATCCCTGCATGTGCCATGGGAAAAGGTCGAAAAAAGGCTGCTGCTCATCGACACATTCCTGGCAGACCTCAAGCATACCGACGAAAAGAAATTCAGGAAATTCACGGGCGGCAGCGCGCGACTGATCATGGACAATTTCGAAAAGCTCGCCGAAGCCAATGCGAAGGTGATCATGCGCATCACGGTTGTCCCGGGCTTTAACGACAGGGAAAATGAGATAAAACCCATGATCGATTTTGCCTCCTCACTCCGCAATGTGCACGAAATACATCTCATCCCTTTTCACACTTATGGCGAACAAAAATACAGGATGTTGGGCAGGGAGAGCCCTTACGGGCATTTCGCGACAGTAAATAATGAAACGTTTGAGAATCACGAAACTTATGCCATCGCCCGGGGGCTGATGGTGAAAACAGGATAGATCATGACAAAGACAGCTAAAACCGTATCATTGAGTCCGCGTATCAGGCATCTGAAGGAAAAGGTGCTTTCGGCAAAGCCTTCCGTTTGCACAGAAAGGGCAAAATTTTACACGGAGGTGTACCGTGAGCATGAGCCGGAACCCATTATCATCCGAAGGGCGCTGGCGCTGAAAAAGACATTGAAAGAAATGAGCATTTTCATCGACGAAGGCGAGCTGATCGTGGGCAACCACTCTTCGGCCTTGCGTGCGGCGCCCATCTTTCCGGAATATGCCGTGGGCTGGATACTCGATGAACTTGACACTTTCGACAAGCGCCCCGGCGATGCCTTTTACATCACGGAGCAGCATAAGTTGGAGCTGAAGGAGATCTGTGCATGGTGGAAGGGCAGGACCCTGCTCGAGCGGGGCTATGCTGTCATGCCGGAAAAAGCGAAGGAAATCCATGAGGCTGGCATCATCCGTGCCGAGGGCAACCTCACATCCGGTGACGCGCATATCGCCGTAAATTTTCAGAAAATACTTAAGATAGGCCTTGACGGCTATATCGATGAGGTGAAGCACCAGCAACAGGCCCTGGAGCCTGTTGGCAGGGAGAGCATCAAAAAAGATCAGTTTTACACCGCGCTCAGGATCGGACTGGAGGCTTTCAGGAATTTTATCCGGAGGTATGAAGAACTGGCCTTTTTCATGAGCGAGGAAGAGCGAGACCCCGTGAGGAAGGAGGAACTGAAGCGGATTATGCTCAATTGCAGGCACATCTCCCAGCATCCGCCCGAAGATTTTTATGAGGCCCTGCAACTCACATATTTTGTGCAGCTTATTTTGCAGATTGAGAGCAACGGCCATTCTGTGTCACTGGGCAGGATGGATCAGTACCTGTATCCGTTTTACGAAAAGCATAGAAAGGAGAGTGACTTCTCCGAAGAATTTGCAGTGGAATTACTTGAAAACATGTGGCTCAAATTGCTGTCCATCAATAAGATAAGATCATGGGGCCACACACGGTTTTCGGCAGGGGGGCCGCTGTATCAGAATGTCACTATCGGAGGCCAGACCATTGACGGCAAGGACGCGGTGAATGAGCTCAGCTTCCTCATTTTGCGTTCTGTCGGCGAGATGAAGCTGACACAGCCCAACCTGTCCGTACGCTTTCATGAGAACATAAATCATGATTTTCTCATGGAATGTATCAATGTGATTGAAAAGGGCTTCGGCATGCCAGCCTTCAATAATGACAGCATCGTGATACCGTCACTTATTGAATTGGGCGTCGAGAGAGGCGATGCCTATAACTATTCCGCCATCGGCTGTATTGAGATCGCCGTTCCGGGCAAATGGGGCTATCGCTGCACGGGCATGAGTTTCCTCAATTTTATGCGCGTTTTCCTCGCGGCCATCAACGACGGCAAGGATACCATGACAGGCAAGACTTTCCACAAGGGCAAGGGTGATTTGACGACCTTTAAAAACTTTGATGAGCTCATGGAGGCGTGGTATGATCAGGTGAAGTTTTACACGAAAATGACCGTAGAGATCGATGCTTCCGTCGACATGGCCCTGGAGGAGTTGGTGCCTGACATCCTGTGCAGCGCCTTCGTCGATGATTGCATCGGCCGCGGCAAGACCATAAAAGAGGGAGGCTCGAAATATGACTTTATCTCGGGCCTGCAGGTGGGCATCTGTCTCTTATACACATCTG
>WGED01000480.1 GCA_015492915.1 Cyclobacteriaceae bacterium | reverse complement strand
TACAGAGCAGGCACTGGCAGGACAGCCTGAAAAGACTAATGCATTTCTCCGTCTTGAGCTCGTCCAGCGTACCCGGTTACAAACAGACGGGGATGGTTTTATTCAACTTTTTGCCACCATTCGTTATAAGGATAATCGTTTTTACTCTCTGGATGGCGCCACATCAGATATTTTAGTTTTCTCGCGCAACGGGGAGTACCTTAAAAAAGTAAAATTGGAGTACCAGGAGGATAACTATACTGGTTTTCCAAATTTTGAATTTGGCCCGGATGGTCATTTTTTTATTCGCAGTGCCAAGTACAAAGACTCAAAAATCATCGAAGCGGATACATCAGGGAGGACGATTCGTATTTATTCAACTCATCTCAGTGAAAATCGCGATAAGGCTGAAAGTGGTCCATCCGGATTTTCTGTGATAAAGACAAAAAAAGGGAAAAGAATTTTTTCCAGCTCTTTTCAATGGATTCCGCTACGGATCATCATTGACAGTACCAGAACGATTGCAGCTTTTAATGAAGATGGCGTGCTCACAAACTTGTTCGCCCGCTTTCATCCTGATTATGTGAAATATAATTTAGATATATGGCGTGATACAGACATTACTGTTTACGGTGATTTTATATACAACATTCAGGCTGGCTTGCCATATATTGAAGTTTACGATTTCAGCGGAAAACTTATAAAATCATTCGGACGTGCAGGCGAATACCAGCATCCTATCACCAAAATGCCCGAGAGCATAGTGGCAAATATTAATGCACGTTCTGCCTTCTGGCGCAAGCATACCACGTATTCACGAATTCGAGTTGTTTCGTCGGAAGAGATTCCGGAACCACTTGTCGCTGTGTCGTATTTTAATCCTGCTGCAAAGCCTGTCGCTGGTTTGCAACATTTTCAGAAACTGCACGATAATTATCTCCAGCTCTACCGCCTGTCCGGCGAACCCTACCATCCTGATATCAAGCTGCCGGGACGTTTTCATGATTTTACCGAAGACGGTCATCTATTACTAATAGAGAATCTGATTCTTTCGGAGTTGACTGTAGGGTTGTATAAATTAACAAGGATACAGGAAAACAATTGATGCCGAACCTGCTAACCCGGGAGTTTGTTATGTTGAAATGGCTGACCGCCGTTTTGTTTGCCGCTTTATTAAGCGGCTGTGGTGAAAAAGAGTATGATTTCAGTCTCCGGCATGTACGGGATATCCCCCTCGAATTGCCATCGGAAACGTTTCTCGGCCAGCCGTTTGATATAACATACTCAGACGGTGTTTTTTATATACCTGACCGGAGCACCCATCAGGTACTGTGTTTTGATAGTACAGGGCATCTGTTGCGGAGGATCGGCACGAAAGGGCCAGGCCCCGGTGAGCTTCTCCAGCCGGTCAGCGTTGCTGTGCTGGGAGATACCCTGGCCGTTCTGGAAGCCGGCGGACGGCGGCTGTCACTCCTGACGGTCCGGGGTGAGTTCCTCGCTTCCTTTCCGATCAGTCTGGGCTTTCCGACTGGTGTTGAGCTCGACCGGGTTCATAGAAGCGGATTTATCATCAGTGATGGTTTGGGCTTCAATCATTACGCGTTTTTTGACTGGGATGGTACGATCCGGAAAAAAGGCCAGGAAGCCCAGACAACTGCGATCACGCTTCCTGTGCAACTGGCAGGAGGCTCGCTGAGTCTGACGGCCGGTAATGAAGTGTTGTACAGCCCTGTGCGCGAATATACTGTTGTGAAGCTGAACTGGCAGGGGGATACGCTGGCAGTGTACGCAGCATCGCCTGAAAACTATATCCCGCCGGCGTTACATTCGGGAGATGCACTGCGGCAGCAAAGTATGATCAGTCTGGTGACTGTGCCGCTTGCCGCAGGGCCGTTTGTGGTTGTGCAGCGCATACAGAAGGTGATGAAACAAGATGTTCCTCCCCAGTTGAAAAGTCAATCCTATTTTGACGTTTTTTCCGCATCAGGCACATTGCTGAAGGCTGGCCTGCCACTTCCGCACAGCTTTTTTTATTCGGAAGGGAGCTTGCTTTACGCTATACCCTCCGGAGCCACAGACGCTGATGAGCCGGACTATCGTATCGCGGTTTATGAGCTCGTAGCGACTGCAAAATAATGATCAGGCGATCTCGGCAGCAGCGCAGAGTCAGGGGCTGCCTGTCCCGGCTCGTGCCCGAGGAAGAACACAGAATGATGGCCTGGATTAAGAAGTTTGTAATCTTTGCAAGGGTTTTGTAGTACCCACCGGATGAACGAATCAATTTAATTCTTTACTGTGAGAAAATGATCCTTGTAAGGGAGATGGCATATTGATGAAAAAAGCTGTTGGAAGTATTTTTTTGGTAATAGCTCTGTCCCTGCTATTAATAGTACAGTATGTACAC
Organism: Cyclobacteriaceae bacterium; assembly: GCA_015492915.1. Taxonomy (GTDB): domain Bacteria; phylum Bacteroidota; class Bacteroidia; order Cytophagales; family Cyclobacteriaceae; genus JAAUQL01. The sequence continues at coordinate 2,634 of WGED01000480.1, read as the reverse complement.
AAAAACGATGAAGCAAGCTCTCATCCTGATACTGATGTTACTCAGGGAATTATCAAAGAATATGATGATGGTTTTTTGAAAAGGGAACGAGTTGGTGTAAAAATTATTAAAGAGGTCACTGATTCATTATTAATTGATGATGATGTTCACTTTGCATCGATAATAGATATCAAGAACAATGGAGGTTATATTTATGTGTTGGATTTAGGTGTCAATATGTTGTTAAAATTTGATTTAAATGGAAATTTTGTTGATGTTTATAATAGTGTAGGAAGCGGGCCTGGGGAATATTTGAAAATATTATTTTTTGATGTAGATAGGTCGGGGAATATCTATTTATACGATTCCATGCAAAGGAAAATAATTATTACAGATAGTACGTTCGAATTTGAAAGAGAATTTCGTCTCGAAGAAACAATCGGTGGGTTATCTGTCGATGATATGGGAAATATTTATATAGTCGAAAGAAGGTATGATGACAGCAGCCTCACCACTGAAATGTTTTTGAGGAAATACCTTAAATCTAACAACTATGATACTGGAAATCGTCAATTATTGCAACATTCTACTATTCCTCACGAGATTGCTTTTCCTCCAGGAGAACTTATAGTTTCTACTATGGAAACTGGGCCGAAAAATGAACTATATTTCAGTCTTCTCCGAGATTATGCAATATACAAATACCTTGAAAATAGTAGACTTGCTTTTGTTGTACGGCGTAGAATAGATAAAATTCCACTCCCCGAGTGGAGAAGAGAAATGCTTGTAAAGGCGAAACCCCTACTGCCACAACACAAAAAAAAGCATTTTCTGATTCCAGAATACCAGCCGGATGTGCTTGCGAAAATACTGGTTGACCAGGCCACTAAAAAACTCTATGTTATTACTCATGAACACAAAGATAAGATTCAATGGCCAATAACGAAGAATTCTATATTTTTGAAAAATGTCGACATTTATAGCCTTCAAGGTAATCTGGAAAAACAGCTCGAAATAGTCCTTGATCGACCGTTTTCATTTTTCTCAGTACACGGTGATTTATTTTATGCTACATCTTATGGTGGAATGAATCCGGGAGAAACCCTTTCTCTTCCCTATAGTTTTTTTATTTTGGCTATTGAGCCCAAATAATTTTGTTTAATAACAATCTGGAGGAAATTATGATTAGTCGACTGTCAGTAAGGCTTTTACTGTTGTTTATTGTCTTAATAGTATTCGTTGACGGCAATCTGCAGGATATATTTGCACGTGCTGATGGACAGTGCACTATATATTGGCGATGTGTAGGGTTTGGTGAAGACAAAATACTGTGCTCTGGTAAAGGATATATTTGTACAGGTACCCATGAAACATGTTCTACGTCATCTCAATGTGGTTTCAGTGAATGTTGGCATGTGTTATGTAGCTGTAAACGCGAAAATTGTTTCTGCGATGCCACGACTAAATGTACTTCTGGAGGCGGAGGAAATGGACCAGGGGACCCAAAGCTTGAGTAAAGTTGGTAATATAACTTAACTATATGCTTATCAGTTTGCTACTTGAATAATTTTGGTTTTACTCCCGGATTCGTTTTTGATCTTAAAACAGGCTCAATGCTAATGCCACGCATCAGTTTATAAGCTTTTCATTCAGTGCTTACCCACATCGAGTAGGTTTACTCTCTGTAGCGTCCTGTGCAGCCAATACCGCCTTGCATTTCTCCCAAATCGGTGTATCTTTAGTAACATAAATGACAGCCGCCGGCTTTCCATCCGCCGACCCCGCCTTCGCGCGCTGCGAATCCTGAACCGAACCGGAGAGCCGCTGTCTTTTTGCGATGCCGGAGACCTGCCTCTTGCCGAACCACCCTGCTAAAACTTCAGACCCTTGCGAAGGCTCGCAGCCTTCGCAAGGGTTAGGCGCCTCATGCCTATGCCATACGGATGGCAACCGTTCCTGATGCCGAGCAGGGATTACGAAAAAACAGGAGACCCGAATGCGCCAAGTTAGGGACGTATTCATCCCGCACTTGTTTTTTGTAAAACCGGACATATCTTTCGCAACTCGCAACTCGCAACTCGCAACTCGCAACTCGCAACTCGGGGAGGTAGCCGATGACCGCACCCCTCCTCGTCTGTGATATTCCCGATCTGACAGATGCACTGCCTCAGCTCACCAGCCTGCAGGATTTCCAGCCCGACGGCCTGGCTGCGGTGATCGCTTTATCCTCGCCTGTGTACGGGCCGGAGTGCGCAGCTCTGGCAGCAGGCGTGGTAAAACTCAGGGCCATCAGCCCGGCCGCCCGCCGGCTCAGCCTGCTCACCGGCCGCATGGCGCCGGGCCGGCCCGTACCGCGCGAGCTGCCGGCCGGCGTGGCACTGATTCCCTGGTGTGAAAGCGCACAGTTCGCACACTGGCTGCGCTTTGTCAGCGGTGATCTTTCCGCGCCCCTGCTGCCACAGTTTTTTTATTCAGCAACCCGGGATGCAGCGCTGCAGGATGATCTCAAACGCTGGACGAATTTTTTTCTTTCACTTGACGGCAAGGCGCTGTGTGCCCTGAGCCGGGATGGACTGGCCAAACAGTTTTGCATGACCGTACGCAGCATGCGGCGCAAATGTGTCGAGCTCTTCGGTATCGAACCGGGCGCCATAC
>WGED01000479.1 GCA_015492915.1 Cyclobacteriaceae bacterium | reverse complement strand
TGTGTTGAAACCCAAAATTCTCAATAACCTTTTTATTACGTGCTTAAATTACTTCCCGCCTGCTGAGCGCAAGCATTCGCGACAGCGGGCAGGCAAAATCAATCACTTCGTTCACTTATGGCTCGTCACCATAAAAGTGCATTATGCCTGCCGGCAGCGGGCCTCCTCGCCAAACTTGCTGATTTTCTTGTATTTTAAGCCCTCATTACGAAATTTTATTGAGAATTTTGAGTTAAAAGATATTGAATAAAATGAAAAACATGAGAATCACCCGGCCGACACTTTTACTTGATCATAACAAATGCAAAAACAACATTAAAAGAATGACCGGTAAGGCAAAAAAAATCGGCTTGTCATTGAGACCACATTTCAAGACCCATCAATCAGCCGTCATATCCCATTGGCTCCGCGAGGAGGGAATAACCAAATGCACGGTTTCATCGGTAAAAATGGCTGAATATTTCGCCTCGCACGGTTGGAAGGATATCCTGATTGCATTTCCCGTCAATATTCTGGAATATGAAAAAATTAATGAGCTGACATCAGAAATTGATCTGAGTATCCTTGTATATGATGAACAAGCGATAAAATTACTATCTGAAAGAGTCAGGGGGCCATTGGGCGTGAAAATTGAGCTCGATCTCGGCAGTCATCGCTCCGGGCTGGAGGTTGGCGACACAGGGGCCATCAATAATTTGCTGAAAACCATTGAGGAGATTTCCTCCTACCAATTCACAGGTTTCTATTCTCACCCGGGCCATACGTACACTGCCCGTGGCCGGGATGAGGTTTTGAAAATATATCATAAAGTCATGGACCAACTCAAGTCGCTGAAAGAAAAGTACCGGGACACTCCGGGCTTTTCCATTACCATCGGCGATACGCCGGGCGCCTCCATCGCCGTGGACTTTGGCCCCGTGGAAGAAATATCGCCGGGCAACTTCATCTTCTATGATGTGATGCAGGTCAATATTGGCTCCTGTACTTATGATGATATCGCCGTGGTTGTGGCTTGTCCCGTTGTGGGAAAAAATAACAAAACTAAAGAGTTGCTTATCCATGGAGGAGCGGTGCATTTTTCGAAAGAGGCATTGCAGGATACAGATGGCACGATTCACTATGGAAAATTGGCTGTTTCTGATAAAGACGGCTGGCTCGGGCATGAGGAAGGGGTGTATCTTAAAAGCATCTCGCAAGAGCACGGTCTTTTAAAATGTACGCCTGAATTTTTTAACGACGCCAATATCGGCGATATCGTGTATGTGTACCCGGCACACTCCTGCCTTACTGCCGATTTGTTTAAGTCATATCTTCTGACAGATGGCGCCATGCTGGATGATGAGAAAGGTTTTATGAAATAAGGCTTCCCCTTATCAGCCTCAGCGTCACTATGACCGGATATTTCCCTGCTCTCCAAAAATCATTATTTTTCCATGGATTATTTCTGTGTCCATGAACCCAAAATTCTCAATAACCTTTCTATTCCGAGCTTAAATTACTTCAAAATCAGACACTTGGATCACGTTTGACTCGTCACCATAATAGTGTTAAGTCAAGAATAAAATGATGCTGGGGGTAGTTTGCAACTACACTCTGATATTTCCAAAACAGTTATTATGCGGATTGTAAATCCTTATATCGTTTGCGGAATTTTGATATATGGGTGTAGAATCATTCTACACCCGGGATTCCGGTGTTTTAATTCAAAAACAGTATTTGCGTTAATTTTCATTTGACATAACAATAGTGCATTATGCTTCCTCATCAAACGTGCTGATTTTCTTCCCGCCCTGGCGGGACAAGTTGTACTTTAACCTCTCATAACGAAATCCTGGTGAGAATTTTGGGTTGAATTGGTGCACTACGAAAAACCATGAAATTTTCATGATTTTTTTCATTAATAAAAAAGGCCACACCTTTTGGGGGGTGTGGCCAATTAATACCTTTTCCGGTTCTTAAAAATCCACTCTGACCAGAGAGCGTGCCTGAACACCTTCTAACTCAGCCAAAGATTTGATTCCCTCGAAATACAGGCGATACTTTCCAAGCTTTTCGGCCACCACATCGTCTTCCTCTCCCTGAAGAGCTTCAAGGAACTCGCTGAACGGATCTTTTTTGGCCGGGTATACCCTGACCTTATAATCATCGTCCACACCGGCAGCCTGTGCCGCAATGCTGATGGCATCGTCGAGATCTCCCAACTGATCAACCAACCCGTTTTCAAGTGCTTCCCTGCCGGTCCAGATCCTTCCCGATGCAACTTTTTCGATCTCATCCAGTTCCTTACCCCTGCTTTCTGCCGCCTTGGTCAAAAATGCCTTGTACGCTTCTTCGGTACTCTTCTGAACGATTTGCTTCTCATATTCCGTCATTGGCTTGGTGGCGCTGTACAGATCGGCAAATTTGCCGGTCTTAATATTATCGGTCGTAATGCCAAGCTTGTCATTGAGAAATCCCTTGATGTTCATCAACATTGAGAAAACACCGATCGATCCCGTAATGGTATTCGGCTGTGCCACAATCGTATCACAGGCCATCGCCAGAAAATATCCGCCTGAGGCGGCGTAGTCCGACATGGAAGCGATTACCGGCTTCTTCTCAGCGGCGAGCCGTAATTCTCTCCACATAATATCACTCGCCAGGGCACTGCCACCACCTGAATTGATCCTGAGGACAATTGCTTTTACTTTGTCATCCTCGGCCAGTTTTCTGATCTCTTTGGCGTATTTATCCGAACCGATACTTTCCTTTTCCCCCTTGCCTGTCACAATAGAACCCGCTGCAACCAGCACAGCAATACGATTTTTTGAAGATTTATACGTACTATAGGACTTTCTGTATTTTTTGTAACTGACAAAATGAAGGTCATCCACGTCCTCTGCTCCTACTTTGTTCTTTAGTATTTCCATCATTTCATCCCTGTAAGTCAGCTTATCTACAAGCCCGTATTTCACAGCATCCTCCTCAGAATCCACAAGTGCCGAATCCAGAGTATTTTTCACCTCATCAAAAGGCAAAGAACGGCTGTCGGCTACTTTTTTAAGCAAATCATCCTGTATCCCCATGAGCAATTCGGTATTTCGCTTTCTCACCTGCGGACTCATGCTTTCCCTGGTAAATGGCTCCGCGATTTCCTTGTAATCACCTACCCTGAAAACGACCGGTTCGATCTCGAGCTTTTCAAACATTCTCTTAAAATACATCTGCTGCATATTGAGCCCGTTAAATTCGAGCATAGAAAAATCGGGATTGAGAAAAATACTGTCAGCAACAGAAGCAAGGTAATAAGCTCCTTCCGTATAAAATTCGGCGTAACTATATATGAATTTTCCTGATTCTTTGAACTCCTCCAGCGCACTGCGGATGTCATCATTGGTAGATATCCCGGCCCTGAGATAAGGTGTTTCCAAAAAGATCCCCCTGATCTTTTCGTCATCAGCCGCATGACGAATGGCTTCTTTCAGTTCCATCAGCCCTATGGCACCACCATCAATTCCAGGGAAGCCGGGAAGCCCCTCAAAGGGATTTTCTACTTCACGCTCCTGAACAGGCTTGATGAGCTTCAGGTGCAATATTGAATTATCTTTTATTTCAACTTTTTCCTCTCCTCCACTCAGTGATGCAAGACCAACAAAAAGAAAGAAAAAGAAAAAAGTAAACAGGAACAGGCCTACGATTGTGGCCAATACATTTCTTAAAAACTTCATAAACTCTCGGACTATTTAATTTAACTTGTTACAATAATAACTTTTGACTCCTATTAATAAAAACATATTTTTATAACTGAGGATATTAATAGATGAAAGGGATATATCTTTTATTAGGGAGCAATCTTGGTAACAGGCGGCAGGCACTTGTCGAGGCTAAAAATCATATTAAATCGAAAATTGGTGCGATCATTCGTTCATCATCCGTGTATCAAACCAAAGCCTGGGGGATTAATGATCAGCCTGATTTTCTGAACCAGGTCGTCGAGATTGAATCTGATCTGGAAGCCCGGGAAATATTGTCGAAAATTCATGAAATCGAATCAATTATGGGCAGAGAAAGAACAGAGAAATGGGGCACACGCCTCATCGATATCGACATCCTGTATTATGGTCAAAAAGTCATAGCTTCGGAAAATCTCGCTATTCCTCATCCCGAAAATCAAAACAGAAAATTCGTACTTGTACCGATGTGTGAACTAGCATCTGAGCTGGTGCATCCTGTTTTGGGGTTACCACAAAAAGAACTTTTAAAGCAATGTACAGATGCTCTTGATGTTATGATATTGGAAAAAACACAATAAAAAAACCGGCCCCATTCCGGGGCCGGCCTTTCGCCTTTTAAAGCATACTACCCGTTTACCTTCTCCACCTTTTAATTTCTACCGTTTTGGTTACACCGTCTTTGGTGACGGTGACCAGGTTGTCACATTCACCGTCGCCATAATCGATGGTGATGGTGACGCCGTTATCAAATTCTGTTACTTTCACTCCCTTCACAGGGATCATCACTTTTTTCTTTGGCAGGCATCCTCGCTTCCAAACAATCGGCTCGGTGATGGTTACTTTATAGCCTATACCTTCTTTTGTTACACCTTCTGCATGCCCTGTCCGGATTCTTTCATCATTCATCGGATTCGGGGTGCGGATACGGGTCACTTCCCATACGGCGTCCCTCGTAGCATACGTGCCGTCTTCCCACGTCACCTTGCCACCGATCAACTCAATCCTGAAGCGTAAATAGTCAGACATGCTTTCCGAGATATTTGTCCTGATCCGGGTACCTTCGATCTTCTTGCCATCACAGTAAAAATCCTCAAATGTAACTGTGACCTGTGCTCCGGGTACCCACAGTCTGTCAGTATAATGGATTATTATCTTTCCACTGCGGATACGTCCATCCTTTCCTTCACAACCATCACCAAAATCAATGGTGATAATTTTGTTTTCCTTGTCATGTGTCCTGACAGCACAAGAAATCGGGCTGTCATCACTGACCTCCGTCCTGCCATCAGATGCGATATAAAACATACCATCATATACGATGTCATCTACATCTTCAAAAGCAGATTCGATGTTGGCTTCATTTTCAGCGGATACTATATCAGCATCGCTAAACTGATTAGGGTTCTCTGTCTCTTCCTGGCACGATGTTGTAAAGAATAGTGCCGCTGCAAATACCGGTAAATACTTCAGTAAGTTTTTCATGATGATAAAAGTTTAAATTGTTTTCATTTTCGATTTACGGCATTTTGATGTCTTTCAGGACAAAAGGTTTAACGTGCGAATAAAAAAAATTCGTCCTTGTATTTCGCCCTTGTCAAAAGGTCAAGGTTTATGAAATTCCGTTTTATATAGGCATAACTTTTCAGGGGAATCTTTTGAGTCCCATTTTGGGATTTGTTTTCTACGAGTGGGACAAACCCATTATCCTGAAAAAATACTCTTTTCTGAAAATCAATGCCTTATAATTCCAGCACAATTTTGGCATAACATAAAGCGACCTTTTTGATAAGGTCATGTGGTTGTGGTTTTTTTAAGGTTGATTTTTTAAAGTTAATTAGAAATGTGACGAAGGACTGGTGTGGAGGATTAACTTTTTAACATTTAAAGTAAAAAGAACGGGACAGGGGATTGAGACAGAGGGGATGTTCGAATAATTTCAATTTTCAATTGTGTGGTTGGTAGTTAGGTAGAAAAGCGGGATGCCCATCCCGTTTTTCTTTTTTTATGCCTTTCCATCCCTTTAAAAAAACGCAGCCTGAAAAGGTCAGAAAGCCATGCATTGATTCGCTTTACCCGGAAAAACCTCCCGGCTCATTCGACCCTGGTCAGCATCAGCAGCCTGAAATCCATCACCCGCTCATGAACCACATCGATAGCCTTGAGCACCATCGGCCCTTTGCCTTTTTTCAAGGTA
>WGED01000478.1 GCA_015492915.1 Cyclobacteriaceae bacterium | reverse complement strand
GCCTAACCTCGCGCCTCGCCGCCTTCGGCCTCCTCGCCATGACCATCTTCATCGAACTATTCGTCTTCCCCGATGCCGATAGCTGGTGGGGCAGCCATGTCTGGTGGGCAGCCTTGCTGTTCGTCATCCTCGCCCGAGGCCCCGGCGCCTTATCCCTCGATCGCTTTTTGGGATTGGAGAAGAAGAGCGCATAAGAAAAATATTCATAGTAATCATATAATTAACTATATATTTTTACTTCCACACACTCTTTGACCTTTTATCAAACAATTTCCTGACAAAATCGACAGCAACACTACTAATTTGATTTTATCGGGAGATTACTATGACTTTTTTGCGGCTGTTTTTTTGCACCATCGCCACAAGCCTGCTTCTGCCTGCGGGCACCAGTCTGGCCACTGCCGCCACAGAACCACAGCCTGCAATTAAAGAAGCCCGTGAACGGCAGGCCAGAATTCCGCCCTATCCGCGCAACCTCTTATATGATCAAGGACGCCCCGCCAACTTCTTCAGGGCCGGTTATTATAGAGACACATCAAAGCCCCTCTGCTCCAAGGTTTTGGACGCTCTCAATGATCCTCGCGCCTATCCCAGAAGTGCTTTTGGAAAAACCTTCTCATTAAGGAAGATGCAACAAGTCTATACCGCCAATAAATATGAAATTGATTGGAAAAATTTAGGTGGATTCAATTCTCATTTTTATTCAGGCACCATCACCGACATCGATAATGATGGGGAAGCTGAGACTGTTTACCGCCTAACACACGCCTATAAAGATATATGGAACGGCATCATATATTCAGATATTTTACCAGACCCCAATCCCGGAATAAAATATGATGACGCTCTTCGTCGCTGGGGAGGATTATCCCGCAAAAATTTAGAGCGTATAAAAAAGGAATATGAAACCAGTGGCGTTTATCATCCCTTTCGTTGGCAAAAAAAACTGCGCGTAGACAAAGGCAAGTCCCCCTATTCATTTGTAGGATGGGTCAGCTATGGTCAATTTGCTACCATTCTAGCGCTTTCAGCTAATCACTATGACACCAAACGCTACCTACTGATCGGCGGATCCGTGAATAGCGCAAACCCTTTTCATCCTGTGCCTATGCGCCTGTTCGAAATAATCGATAAGCAACCAAAACTTCACTGTGAGTTTGAACCGAGATTTAAATATTGACCTTAATTAGGAGGGGGAGATGACTCTAAGCAAGCTAGATACTACAATGGAATGATGAAATTCTGCGCGCCTGAATAGCGGGACAACTTGATATTGGCATCCAACAGTTTCCTGCAATGAGGGCGTCAGATTCGATAAATCCATTCCAGTTTGAAAAACAGTTCTATTAAATAAAATTAAGCCTATTATCTTGACAGTTAAGCACATAATTTCTTGTCAGAATCCCTAATATATGGTTACACCGATTCTATCGGGAGACTACTATGACTTTTTTGCGGCTGTTTTTTTACGCCATTGCTACAGGCCTATTTTTGACCGTTCATACAGGCCATGCCTTCGCTCAGACAGAGCCCTCTCCTGAGATTACAAAAATTCGCGAGCAGCAAGCGGAGCTTCCCCGTTATCCAGTTGATCTTCTGATGAAACATGGGCGTCCAGCCAATTTTTACAAGGCGGGCTATTTCCGCGAAGGCAGCGAAGGAATATGCGAACAGTTACTGGGTGCCCTTAACGAACCGCATCCCTTTCCTCAGAGATGGTTGGCTGATTATTCCTCTATTCAGGCAAGGCAAGATGTTTTCATCAGTAACAAATATGAGGTGGCGTGGAAAGAGCTGGATGGACGACCAGAGTGGATGCGTTCTGGCGCAATTCTAGATATTGATAATGATGGTGAATTAGAAACAGTTTACCGGCGCAGTTATGGTTATAGGGGTATTCAATGGGGAAGCCTTTTATACTCTAACGAGCTTCCCGACCCTCATCCTTATAAGGATGTCTACCGATGGGAGGGATTATCTCGCGAAGACTTGAAACGCGTTAAAGAAGAGATGTGGGCACTGCAGCCAAATAATAAGACGATTAATTATACACCATTTCATTGGCTTTCACCCACAAGTTTACGAGTCGATATGGGAAACTCCCCTTACGCCTCAATTCCAGGCTCGAGCAAATATGGCCTGTATGTCACCGTGGTCAGAGTCCCTGATATGCGGTCTCAAAATATCAAATTTTATCCCTTGATTGGAGGGGGAACTGTTCCCCGGCCAACCAATTTATTAGCACCTATGCGCCTGTTTGAAATTATAGACAGGCACCCAAAGCTCCTTTGCGAGTTTGAACCGAGATTTAAATATTAACCTGAATTAGGAGGGGGAGATAATGGCTCTAAGCAATCTGAACAGCACATGGAATGACGGAGGGCTACGTGTCGGCATAACTTCCCAACTAACTATCGATGTCCAACAACTTCCTGTAATGAATTCTTATGAGGATGCTAGAAATTTTCTCATCAAAGCGGAAGAACATGCTGAAATGTGGGATGCATTTCTCACAAATAGTGTCGGGAATTTTGGCATCCACAATGACAATGCAAATATCCCTACTCTGGGCTACGGCCTTAATCTGTCAGTGCTAACTTCTACCCAGATTGAGGCCATTCTAACTCATGTTT
>WGED01000477.1 GCA_015492915.1 Cyclobacteriaceae bacterium | reverse complement strand
CCTTCGATGACCAATTCCTGAAAGTCCCTGCTACCCTTGTTCGATGTCAGGGCCAGCAAAATGACCCATTTTCCATGATATTCAAGGAAAGGCTTTACAGAATCTTCCCCCATGTAAGGCGCCACGGTGATGCTGTCAAATGACATTTGCTCAAAGAAGGCCCTGGCGTACAGGCCTGATGTATTGCCTATGTCGCCGCGTTTGGCATCAGCGATGGTAAAGATTTCTTTAGGGATATAATCCAGCGTTTTCTCAAGGCTCCTGAGACCGTCCGCCCCCAGAGCTTCGTAGAAAGCGAGATTAGGCTTATAGGCCACGCACCAGGGTGCCGTGGCGTCTATGATCTGTTTATTGAATTCAAAAACCGGGTCATCCGTTTTAAGCAAATGTTGCGGAATTTTCCTGATATCCGTATCCAGGCCAACACAGAGGAAGGAACGTTTTTCACTGATTTGTTCTACAAGTTGTGCCCTTGTCATGATTTTGTTTACCTCAGGTCTACCACCTCAACCCCGGGATACTTTGACTCATCAAATTTGAAAAATGCATCATCAGCCCTGAAATTCGGATCAAAGCCTGATATGGTGTAGGAATACATGTTTCCAGCCCTGTCGTACATCTCCCAGCTATGTATTGTGTGATCGGCCTTGTCAATGTTGAGAACGATCTTATAAAACATTTTGTCAGGATCGTTGGGATTATCAGGTTGCAATTCGATCACATCAAGTGTGTGGCTTCCTGCTTTTTTTGTTTCCAGCCAACGATAACGGTATCCCTTTTTGTAGGCATTGTAAATATTTCCGGGTGACAGGTCGCCCTCATCCGGTTCATAGTTGTCGATATTGACTTCATTGGCATCCTTAAGGTATGTCCAAAGTGTTTTGCCGTCATTGTAAATCTCCTGATCACCCATGAGCAACACATATTTTTCTCCTTTTACCATAATCTCCCCTGAGAATTCTTCGCTGATATTCTCGACCTTATTAGTGAGGCGATAAACGAAATTCGTGCGGAATGAAGGAAGGTTCTGATACTTCTGACTCATTTTGTCAAGTATCTCTTTAGCTTTAGGGTCCTGTTGTGCACTCACCGCTCCGGCCATGAGCACCGCAATAACCAATAATCCAATTTTTCGCATTACTTATTCTACTTAATTAAAAATCCATTTTCCTTCCGAAACCCATGACAGCAATCCGGTCAGATGATTTTAACCTGTTTTTTACTGCAGAGTTTTCCATATGATCAATTATTTTCGTTCAGATCATTCAAAATCTGTTCCAAAGCATACTCATCCTGTACGAGCACCTCTCTGGCCTTGCTTCCCTCAAACGGCCCGACAATGCCCGCCGCTTCCAACTGATCTATCAACCTTCCGGCACGATTATACCCCAGTTTCAGCTTTCGCTGAATGAGTGACGTGCTTCCCTGCTGATGGTGGACCACAAGCCGAGCGGCTTCCTCAAACATATTATCTCTGTCCTTCAAATCCACCGTGCCGGGCACATCGGTTTCCTCACCGACATATTCAGGCAGGTTATAAGCTGATTCATAACCTCGCTGAGCTCCGATGAATTCACAAATCCTTTCTACCTCCGAGGTGTCAATAAAAGGCCCCTGCAAACGCACCAGATCGGATCCATGAGAATACAGCATATCTCCCATGCCAACAAGCTGTTCAGCCCCTTTGGAATCGAGTATTGTCCGGCTATCGATGGCGGCAGTTACCCTGAAAGAAAGCCTCGCCGGGAAGTTTGCTTTGATGATACCCGTGATCACGTTAACCGATGGTCTCTGAGTCGCCAGTACCAGATGTATGCCTGTCGCTCTCGATACAGCAGCCAATCGTGCAATTGGTGTTTCGATCTCCTTGCCTGAAGTCACCATCAGATCAGCAAGCTCATCAATGATCAAAACGATATACGGCATGTACCTGTGCCCCTTCTCAGGATTCAGAAGCCTTTTGACAAATTTTTCATTGTACTCTTTTACATTGCGACAACCGGCACCCT
>WGED01000476.1 GCA_015492915.1 Cyclobacteriaceae bacterium | reverse complement strand
GCCGCCACCTGGGACCGGGAGATCATTTATAAAATCGGTGACGCCATCTCCGACGAAGCACGGGCCATTTTCAACACCCATTACCCGAGGATGGGCCTAACCTTCTGGGCGCCGGTGGTAGAGCTGGCGCGCGACCCGCGATGGGGCCGGACACACGAATGCTATGGCGAGGACCCATATCTGACCTCGCAAATCACCCTGCAATGGGTCAGGGGACTGCAGGGCGACCACCCTCGTTACCTTAAAGCCATCGCGGCGCCAAAGCACTTCGTGGCCAACAACGAAGAGTGGAACCGCCACAACGGCTCTTCCGCGGTCGATGAGGAACTGCTGCACGAATATTACCTGAAGCACTATGAAGTGCTCGTGAAAGAAGGCCCGGCCATGGGCATCATGGCTGCATACAACCGCCTGAACGGCATACCCTGCGCAGCCAACAAGATGCTGCTCACCGACATCCTGAGAAAGCAATGGGGCTTCAAGGGCACCGTCGTTACCGACTGTAACGGCGTGGAAGACCTTTACAAAGGACATAAATATGCCAAGGATGTGGACGAGGCCATTGCCATGGTGGTGAATGCTGGCACCGACATCGAATGCGGCAATGTGTTCAAAGACCACCTGCTCGAGGTCGTCAAAAGCGGCGCCATCAGCGAAGCGACCATCGACACCGCCGTGAAACGCATCATGCTGTCGCGCTTTATGCTCGGCCTTTATGACCCTGAGGGGCTCGTACCGTTTAACCGCATCACCATGGATGTGGTGGACAGCGACTGGCACCGTGCGCTGGCGCGGGAAGCAGCCAGAAAAGCCATTATCCTGCTCAAGAACGAGGACAACCTGCTGCCGCTCAATAAAAACGCGTTGAAATCCATCGCTGTCATCGGCCCCAATGCCGATGTGTGCCTGCTGGGAGGCTATACGGGAAAGCACAGGCATACCGTTTCACCGCTCGAGGGCATTGCCGACATGGTGGGTGAGGAAAAAGTACGCTATGAAAAAGGCACGGATATCATAATGAAACTGCCTGTCATCCCTTCCGAATACCTGATACCGGCAGAGGGTAAAGGACACGGCCTGTATGGCGAGTATTTCAACAACACCGACTGCTCCGGTGATCCGGTATTTACGAGGGTTGACTCTGTGATTGATTTCAACTGGAGCAAGGGATCGCCCGATGAGCGCATCAAAAATGATTATTTTTCCATACGGTGGACGGGTAAATTCGTCGCACCTGTGTCGGGGCCGTACTTCATCGGGGGTGCTTTCGACGACGTTATCCGCCTGTGGCTCGACGGAAAGCTGCTCATCGACAAAACGAAAAACAGAAACCAGAGCACGGCGGCGGTGAAGGTGGACCTGAAAAAAGGCCGAAAATACGACATCAAAATAGAATTTACCGAACACTGGTATAAGTCAAAGATCACCCTTGGCGGCGCACAACCCGTGGAGGGCAAGTTCAACAAAGCCGTGGAGCTGGCGAAGAATTCGGATGTAGTCATCATGGTGATAGGCTCAAACGAGGAGACCGAGGGCGAAGGCCGCGACCGTACGGACATCGCACTGCCCGGCGACCAGCGCGACCTGGTGGAGGCAGTGCTCAAAGTGAATCCCAAAGCGGTGGTTGTGCTGCAAAACAGTGCACCGCTGTCTATCAACTGGATACAGGAGCACGTGCCTGCCATCATCGAAACCTTCTACAACGGCGAAGAAGGCGGCAACGCCCTGGCAGATGTGTTGTTCGGCGATTACAACCCCGCCGGCAGGCTGCCGCTGACGGTCTATAAGTCCGTGGACCAGTTGCCGGACTTCAGCGATTATGACATCAGAAAAGGGCGCACCTACATGTATCCCGAGACGCCCGGCGGCAAAAAAATCGAGCCGCTCTACCCGTTCGGCTTCGGACTCAGCTATACTACCTTCGGCTATGGCGATCTGCAGCTTGAAAAAGCGACCGTTTCGCCCGATGGCGTCATTAAAGCGACCATCGAGGTGACCAACACAGGTGAGCGCCTTGGCGAGGAAGTGGTGCAGCTATACGTGCACGACCGGGCATCGAAAGTAACGCGCCCGGAGATGCAATTGGTTGGTTTTGAAAGGATAATGCTGGAGCCGGGAGAGACGAAAACCGTTGAGTTCGCCTTTCCGGTGAAGGACCTCGCCTATTGGGATGTTGACAAAAAGGCCTTCGTGGTGGAACCCGGTGCCTTCGACATCATGGCCGGCAGCTCATCGGCAGACATCAGAAGCAGAGGAGAGTTTTGGGTGAAATGAGAGGATGAATAT
>WGED01000475.1 GCA_015492915.1 Cyclobacteriaceae bacterium | reverse complement strand
GAGAAGATATGCTTATGCAGTAAAAAATATCATTGAATTAATCTCATGGAGATTTATGGCGACGGTTATGGTGCTTTATCTTGAATTCAAGCAAGGAAAACGCAATAACTTTTTTTTCAGACTAAGGGCGTTGATGCTCGGGTTTACTTCTGATATGTTGAAATATTTCAATTCCATTTCAAAAGATTACTACCGTTTTTGTGCCAGTGAATTTGACACACGTTTCAGAATTAACAGGATAGATCTGGATTATGGGATTTTGCTCAACGATAAACGATTGACCTACAATTATTTCTGTGACTATTCTGAGTACCTGCCAAAATTATATTTTCATCTTAATAATGGTGTTTTTTTACAAAACGGAACTGTCGGGCAATCTGTTGATGAAGTAGCTGAGTTACTCAAAAATGAGAAGAAGCTCGTTATTAAGGAGACAAGAGGTTACGGTGGGCATAACATATATTTGCTTGAATACAATGTCGATAAAGATATTTACCTACATAATAATAAAGAAGTGAGCCTGATTAGCTTACTGAATGATCTTTTAGACTCAAAGAAAGAATTTATTATAACTGAGTTTATACAGCAAGCCGATTATGCAGCCAAAATTTATTCGGGGAGCGCAAATACCATCAGAATTATGACGCTGTATGACACAGAAACCAATGAATGCTGGATTTGCGGGGCGACGCATCGTTTTGGAAGAATTTCTACAGGCATGGTTGATAATTTAAGTTCGGGAGGTCTGGTATCAACAGTAGATGTATTAACCGGTAAATTGGAACAAGGAATTTTACCTACCGAGCATTATGAATACTTAAAAACAGACATTCATCCTGATAGTAATGCCACAATCAACGGTGTAACCATAACCAATTGGGAATTGATTAAAGACAAAATTTTAGAGATGGCCGTTTACGCTAATAAAAATCCATATATCGGTTGGGATGTATTATCGACAGAGGACGGCTTTAAATTACTTGAAACCAACGCCCAGGCAGACATCCAGCTTCTCCAGTACCATGCGCCAGTATTGTTGGATGAACGCAACAGACGATTTTTTGCGAAATACAATGTAAAACCCAAATAAAAAAAGTCCTCCCAATCTGGTTTTTTCAGCAGATCGGGAGGACTCATAATAGTGGAGCTGCGGGGACTCGAACCCCGGTCCAGACAGGGAAGCTATAAGCCTTCTACATGCTTAGTTGCTGGTTGTGTCTCGGAGGTAGCCGGCCAGCAACAACCTACTATCCTCCAAAGCTGCGTGAAATTTCGCCGATCACCTGCAGCACGGATCACGGCTAGTCTGTCCGTTTCGACACCCCTGACCCTTCCCCGAACAGACGGAGGGAAGAGGGATGTGGCCCGCTGCCAGTCTTACCGGCGAGCGTTTAAGCCTGTCAATTCCGACTCTAAGCCGAAATTAGGCAGCCATGGCGTATGATTCTTCGCCAATTATTGTTCGTGTGCATTGTTCACAGGTGTACACACGCCACCTGGCATGCTGGCGTACAACTTTCTCCTGCTGTCAAGTCCAGTCAGCCCCAATATGTCAAACAACGAGCTTGCAAAGCTAATCTATATTACGACAACTTGCGGAAAATGTTGGGATAAAAAATCGCTCTTTTTCCATAATAAAAATAAGTTTTCTTAATTTGCGGCCATGAGTAACTTCGTTGTTTCGGCCCGTAAATACCGTCCCAAAGGCTTTGAGGAAGTGGTGGGACAAGAGCATATTACTACCACGCTGGAAAACGCCATCAATAAGGGGCAACTCGCCCAGGCGTTACTTTTTTGCGGACCGAGGGGTGTAGGCAAAACAACCTGTGCAAGGATCGTTGCACGGCTTATCAATGATTTTGACACACAGGAGACGGAAGGTGCCAACCCGCTGAATATTTATGAACTGGATGCCGCATCCAACAATTCTGTAGATGACATCCGTAATCTGATAGACCAGGTGCGCTATCCGCCCCAATTCGGCAAATACAAGGTATATATCATCGACGAGGTGCATATGTTGTCAAATGCGGCATTTAACGCATTTCTCAAAACACTTGAGGAGCCCCCGTCTTATGCCATCTTCATCCTGGCCACCACAGAAAAGCATAAGGTAATCCCCACAATCCTATCGCGGTGCCAGATATTTGACTTCAACCGTATTCAGAACAGCGACATTGCAAATCATCTAAAATCCATAGCTGAAAAAGAAGGTATTGAGGCCGAAGAAGAAGCATTGCATCTGATAGCACAAAAAGCAGATGGTGCACTACGTGATGCGTTGTCGATTTTCGATCTGATCGTCACCTATTCGGCAGACCGTAAGATCACTTATGAGAATACCATTAACAATCTTCATATCCTTGATTATGATTATTATTTCAAGGTGACGGATCAATTGATGAGCCATGATCATTCAGGCGCCTTACTCACTTTTGATGAAATACTCAACAAGGGATTTGACGGACATAACTTTATCGTGGGGCTGGCGGAGCATTTTAGAAATCTGATGGTGGCCAAAGACCAGGCAACCATTGCCCTGATGCAGGTGAGTGAGAGTGTGAAGAAAAAATATTTTGAACAGGCGGGGGAAATGAGTATGTCATACCTGTTATCCGCCCTCAGCATAGCAAACCAGTGCGACCTGCAATACAAAACCAGTAAAAACCAGCGTCTCCTTGTCGAACTCACACTGATGAAACTGGCGCATCTTGAAAATGTCATCAATCTGTCAGCATCACCTGAAGAGGCATTAAAAAAAAAAGTCTGAATACGCCTGATTCAGCAAAGGCTCTTTCTGAAAATAAAGAAATCCGACCGACGGTTAAAAACGGAATTTCCACTACTCTCAAAATCACAGATATAAAGAAAACGCCAAAATTGCCTGATCCGGCCTCTTTAAAGAAAAAGCTGACTCGGGAGGTTGACAAAGAAATCAAAGAACAGCCGGAAGAGTTGGATGAGCATGTAAAACCGGAACAGTTGGAGAAGGCATGGTATGATTATGTGAATAAATTAAAAGAAAAAGAGAGGACCCTGGAATATAATGCGCTGAATCAGAAAGTAGAGTTTTCAGATGATCTGACTATTCATCTGACCTTGCCAAACAGTTTTCAATCTTTGACCATAGAGGAACTCAGACAGGAATTATTGGGCCACCTGCGCCAACAACTCAGGAATAAAAACATCAATCTGAAAACGTCTGTGGAAAAACTGGAAGATAAAAAGCTGATTTATACCAACAAGGAGAAATTTGATTATCTGGCTGAAAAATATCCCGTTCTCAGAAAACTACGCTCAAAACTCGATCTGGATACAGACTTTTAGGTTTAACCCAAAATTCTCAATAACCTTTCTATTCCGAGCTTAAATTACTTC
>WGED01000474.1 GCA_015492915.1 Cyclobacteriaceae bacterium | reverse complement strand
GGGATAAAAATCATCCTTCGGTCATATTCTGGTCGCTGGGCAATGAAAGAGGCTACGGGCCCAATCACGCCGCGGTGGCTGCCTGGATAAAGGATTATGACGATACACGGTACATTCATTACGAAGGCGCGCAATCGAGGTATGGAGGGCTCGATGCCCCTGAGGTGGATATGATCAGCCGTATGTATGCGCCCATTGACGAGATGGTGCGGTGGGCCAATCATCCGGTGGACCACCGCCCCGTTGTGTGGTGTGAATATGCCCACGCCATGGGGAATTCCCTTGGTAATTTTTACAAATTCTGGGATGCCATCAGGGCCAACAAGAGGATGATCGGCGCCTTTATCTGGGACTGGATTGATCAGGGTATTTTACAGACGGATGAGAACGGAAAGAAATACTGGGCCTATGGTGGCGATTTCGGTGATAAGATCAATTCCGGCAACTTCTGCATCAACGGGGTGATCAACGCCGACCGCACGCCCAAGCCTGTGACCTGGGAGGCCAAAAAGATTCAGCAACCGGTTGAGATCAGTTCGTCGATATTGCTCTCCGGAAGCCTGAAAGTGAAGAACTGGCATCATTTCAGGGATCTGTCTGTGTACGATATCTCATGGGAAATGACCGAAAACGGGGAAAAAATTCAGGGAGGTTCCCTGGAGCCCCTTCATACAAAACCCGGAAAGACGGAGATACTCAAGGTTCCTTTCGAAAAGCCACAGGCAAAAGCAGGGGCGGAGTATTTTCTGAAAGTGACTTTTGCCCTGAACAAAGACCTGTCCTGGGCGGCCAAGGGGCATGTGGTGGCTTGGGAACAGTTTAAAATGCCCTTTAAGTCATCACCGCTCCCGTTGGCTGATATGGCTGCCTTAGGCGCTGTGAAGGCGGAAGAAAATGACCGTTTTTTCATGGTTTCGGGAGAGGGCTTTTCGGTGACATTTTCCAAAGTGGACGGTTTGATGCAATCTTATAAACTGGGAGACAGGGAGATCATGACCGCGCCCTTGACGCCCAATTTCTGGCGTCCGCCCACAGATAACGATATCGGAGGGGGCATGCCGCGCCGCCAGGGTATCTGGAAAGACGCCGGGAAAGAGAGAACCTTGCTTTCAGCCAAGCTCGTGAAGGTCAGTGAGCAAGTGGCCAAAATCGTTACCGAAATGTCGCTCGACAAAGTACGGTCGGCCCTCACGATCACTTACACCGTTTACGGCAACGGCGCCGTAGCGGTGGATTATGATTTTCATTCCGGTAACGGTTTGCCCGACATCCCACGCATCGGCATGCAGATGCAGATCGACGACGCCTTTGACAAACTGCAATGGTTTGGGAACGGGCCGCATGAAACCTACTGGGACCGCCATCGCGGTTCGCCGGTAGGGGTCTATGAAAAATCGGTAAAAAAAGACTTCTTCCAATACGTAAGGCCGCAGGAGAGCAACAACCACTGGGGCACGCGATGGGCAGGCCTTACGGACAACTCGGGAGAGGGCATCCTGATCATGGCGGAAGTGCCGCTCAGCTTCAGCGCCTGGCCATACACCATGCAGGACCTTGAAACTGCAAAGCACATCAATGAATTGCCTGACAGGGATATCATTACGGTCAATATCGATCATCTGCAGATGGGCGTCGGTGGCGACGATAGCTGGTCGCAAAAGGCCAGGCCGCATCCCGAATACAGGATACTGCCCGTGCACTATCATTATCGCTTTATCATAGCGCCGGCGGGTGGGGATAAGGATCACCGGCTGCCTGAATATTAACGGGATAATTTGGGAACAGGCATTTTCATGATTTGCTTTTCGTTATCGTTTGACACAGTGCAACGCGGAGGCAATCAATCAGGAATTTGCCTGCCCTGTCGGCTGACATGCAATTCCACTTCCTTATAATCCATGAAAAAATGGCCATTTTCTCATGAAAGGTAAATGCCCCCTTCAGGGGTGGCATTCATGAGTTTTTAATTATTTTTTAATGCTAAAGATGTTTCTCGGCATGATAGGAGGAGCGCACCAGCGGGCCCGATTCCACATATTTCAGGCCGCGCCGCAGCCCTTCTTCCTTATACATGGCAAACTTGTCGGGATGCACGAATTTGATGACTTCATGGTGTAAGCGGGTGGGTTGCAGATATTGCCCTATCGTCATGACATCGCAGCCGTGGGCAGCCAGGTCGTCCATGGTTTTGAACACTTCCTCATCCGTTTCTCCCAGCCCTACCATGATGCCCGATTTCGTTCTTTTGCCGTATTCCTTTGTCCTTTTTATCTGCTCCAGGCTCCGGTAGTATTTTGCCTGCGGACGTACACGGCGGTACAACCTCTCCACTGTTTCAAGGTTGTGCGACACGATTTCCTGCCTTGCACTGATCATCCTGATCAAAGCATCCCAAGTTCCTTTTACGTCGGGGATAAGCGTTTCGATGGTGGTGTCAGGGCTGTATTCCTTTATCTTCACGACGGTTTGATACCATATTTCAGCCCCGCGATCTTTTAGTTCATCCCTGTTTACCGAAGTGATCACCGCATGCTTTACGCCCATCCGTTTTATGGCGTTGGCTACCCTTTCGGGCTCCGCTTCGTCATATTCGGGAGGGCGGCCGGTGGCCACTGCGCAAAAGGAACACGCCCTGGTGCATACATTGCCGAGGATCATAAAGGTAGCCGTGCCGTGCCCCCAGCACTCGCCCATATTGGGGCAGTTTCCGCTTTCGCAAATCGTATGCAACTTGTGCTGATCCACTACTTCGCGCACCTTGAGGTATTCCTTGCCTACCGGCAGTTTAACCCTTAGCCATTTGGGTTTTCGGCCTGTCTTTTGGGTTGATGATGTCTCGATCATGTTATTCTCACTCATTACTTTGTCTCCGCGGTATATGTTATCTTCTGCCTCCGTAAAACAAGGTGGCGTACGCTGATGGGAAAATACTGTAATTTATAGTTGTCGGCATAATGATGATTTTCCGGGTGAAAAAATCAGCCTGAAAACCAACCTCCAACCCTATCACATTCGATTTAAAGGAACCGAATTCAAAAGCCATGGCTGCCTTTGCGTTCATGCCGGGAACTATCGAAGATTCTCCGACGCCTTGCAATACATTCCCCGGCCCTACAATATCCTGATATTGGTGCTTATTCGGATCGTATGGCTCTTTCACGGTATATCCCCCTTTTCTTACTTCCACATAGTAAGGTGCTTCAAAGCCAAGCGTAGGACCCAGCGCCAGAAAGCCATTCACCTGCACGCCCTGTTTTGGAGCCTTTTTAAAAAACCTGTATTCGCGCAGATAGGATAGCCTAAGACTGTACAAGTAATGCTCTTTTCCCCATATAAAAGTATTGCCGGATTCTGAATAATAACGCTGTTCCTGCGGATGTTTGATATTGGCTACTTCAATGAGGGCGCCGTGAAACCAGTTGTTCTTTTTTAAAGCTTTGGCATATTTGAAAGAGAATCCTCCGATCAATCCGCTGTTAGTGGCTTTCATGATTCCCCCTACCGTCTCCACACTGTAATCATAATCACGTTCGTATTGCGCCTGTGTGCTCGCCGCAAACACAAAAAGAGTTATGATACATATGATTGTGGATACTTTATTCATCAGGATTAATTCAAAAGTATAACGACAATTTACAAAATTAGTTTAATGTCCATATTTCCAAAATCATTATCGGGATATTAATATCGCCGGGAAGACAATACCTCTTATTTCGTCTCTAATGCGATCAACTCTTTTTCAAGCGCAGCAGGATCAATATTCATGTGAGAGGTGTGATACGCGCAGGCGCCTTTGTGAATAATTAAAATCTGGGGGGACTGGTGTAATACGCCAAACTTTGCTGCAACCCAGTTTGATAGATCCCTGTTGTCAATTACGTTTATCAGAAAAAATATGAGCTCGCGGGGATGTTGCAGCAATCCACTCAGTGCCATGGCACTGACGGGGCATCTCGTACTGTGTTTAAATAAAACGACAGGCTTGTCGAATGAAGCTTCAGTGACTGTCTCCAGGTCTTTACCTGTCCTTAATTCTACTTTTTTCATGTTTCAGTACCAGATTTTCGTTTCGCGCGTATCGTATTTTGGTTTTTTAACCTTGTTGTCAACCTTTTCCAGTTTGCCGCTTCTGTCGAACAGCTTGAGCCAGAGACGATTGATCAGGCTGGTTTTCGGCCCACCCTGATAATTATGAACCCTTGCGGAAATGATTTGTTCATCAATATCTCTTGCCAGCCTGGTTTTCACCCTGAAATTACCGATGATCTGTGAATTCCTGTCTGAGAGATTTTTGTAATACTTCTCCTGTGCCCATCGGCTTTTGATCTTCACATTCCCCTTGTAATTATGAGCGATCTTCGACATATGCTCAAATTGCTTTTTTTTCAGATATCCCTGGTTTAGTTTGATATTGCCCTGGTAAGCGGCCAGTTCGGCTGATTTTCCTTTGCGGCTATCGAGCCATTTCTTATATCTTTTTTGTTTTATTTCACCGCTATAATTGTGCATCAGGTTGGAGAGATATTGATATTCAAGCCTTTTTCTCTCCCTCGCTGTAATAACAATGTCTCCCTGATATCCGGCTTGTGCCATACTGAGCCATGGCCTTTTTTTCTTTTTTTCATTTTGCTTTCTGATCTTTATTTCTCCTGTGTATTCCGATATGGTGAGCGATTTTCCTTCGAGCTGTTGCTGACGCCACTTTTTATTGTACCCGGTGATATTCCCGGAATAACTGCCTGTGATTTTTGAATCTTTTTGCATGAGCTTATCCTGCCTCCTTTTCGAATACACTTTTACGTTTCCGGAATAGTCGGAGGCAATGAGGGATTTTCCTTCGAGCTGCTGACGGCGTGCTTTAGGTGAGAGCATTTTAATATTTCCCTGGTGAGATGCCGTGAGATGAGCCCCGTATTTCCTGTTTTTATCCCGTTTTTTCAACGAAGAAACTTTGATTGTTCCCGTGTATTGTGCCCGTTGCTTCGATTGATATTTACCCCATTGTTTTTTTGCTTTTCTGTCAGTTCCTTTCAGGTTGCCCCGAAATGCCGAGGTGTATTGCGGACCGGGTGATTTTGGTTTCCCTTTTATACCACCTTTGTAATTTTGCGACACCATCGACATATATTTACTTCTCAGCTTATAAGTGTCTCTTGCAGGCAGGCGGATATCTCCCTTGTAACCGGCTGCAATGGCCGAATAAAATTTCCTTTCTGCAGAAGCACCTTTCACATCCCTTTTCTTCAAAGTTCCCGTATATTTTGCTTGCGTCCTGGACACATGCTTGTCCCATTGTTTTTTGGCATGCTTGTCGGTGGCTTTTTGATTGCCTTTCCACGCAGTAGTGAGCTGAGGCCCCGGTGTTTTGGGACGTCCTTTCACATCTCCTTTATATTTTTGTGAAATCCTCGACATATATTCTCTTCGCAGCCTTTTGGAGTTTCTGGCCGGCAACCGGATTTTGCCCTGAAAGCCGGAGGCCATCGCCGAAGTATATTTCCGTTGATTTTGCGAGTCTCTGACCTTGCTTTTTTTCAATTCACCGGAATATTTCTGGGTTACTCTGGAATCATACTGGTATTCTTTTTTCTTTGATCTTATGTCTCCACGATATTTTTGTGTGACGGTCGCATTCGAAATAACTTTACTTCTCTTTTTGTTAATTTGTTTAGCCATTGATCGCCCCGGATTTTTTTCCGATGTGGTTTTCGACTGATTGGGATATGGTTTTTTATATCCGGGAACCAATACGATCTCTCCCGCATATTTTTGTGACTTTCGTGCGGTCTTTTTATAATTCCTTACAGTTGGCTGTGCTTTTACATTCCCCTTGCTTCTGGACATCATTTTTGAGGAATATTTGTAAGCCATTTTTTTGTTTTTCCGGGGTACAGTACGATTATCACCGTAAGCTTTGTATTTGGGCCCGGCACTTTGGTCAAAGTATGATCTGCGCAATTTATCAGCTTTACGGTTTTTCCTCATGGTAGCTTTTGCCGATTCCTCCTGGAGGGAAGTGAAATCTCTGGGTTTTGGGTTGAGGACGATATTACCCCGGTAGCGGGTTTGTTTGGATGACTTCTTACCATATGTGCGCTGCATCCGTTTGCCTTTGCCTTTGATATTACCTTTGGAATAAGCCATCCTCATTTTTTCAGAAGCCCTCCGCCGCCGTTGTCCTTCTTTTTCGGTTTTCAGTTTGGCTGGTGCATCCTGAGCTTTTACTTCCGGCCGCATCAACAGCAATATGCTGATCAGCACACCTAAGATCAGTATACAGAGTTTGCCTTTGCCGGGATATGGTATCCTCTTATTCAATATCAGCGGGTTAACAATTTGCCGGAAGATGAAATATCACTTTAATATATTTTTTCAAAAATATCATTTTCAACTGTTTATATAATGATTACGTAGGTTTTAGCCGACCATTGTAATATATCTTTTAAAATAGTATTCTTTTGGTTGCCCACGAAACACAAAAATCACACGGACTTGATATTTTTCATTGTATTTTTGCCGTGCCGGCTGAAACAACCGCTACGGAATTTGCTGTTTTTTTTATCATAACTTCTTAACATTCACCTGGTAATCTTGTTTATTGCTTATTGCATTTTTATATGGAGGCAGAAAGATGATTGACTTTACGGAACACAAACTTGACAACGGACTAACATTAATTGTTCATACGGACAAAAGCACACCCTTGGTCGTTGTCAATCTGTTGTATAAAGTCGGTTCGAGAAATGAACATCCCGATAAAACGGGATTTGCCCATTTGTTTGAACACCTGATGTTTGGAGGATCAAAGCATGTCCCTGATTTTGATAAAGTGCTTCACCGCATAGGGGCGGAGAACAACGCTTTTACTAATACAGATGTAACCAATTATTATGAAATTTTATCTGCAGAAAATCTTGAAACTGCCCTGTGGGTTGAATCGGACCGCATGATGTTCCTGAATCTCAATCCTGAAAACCTGAATAATCAGAAGAGTGTGGTGGTTGAGGAATTCAAGCAGCGTTACCTCAATGTGCCCTATGGCGATGTGTGGCATCATTTACGGTCGATCGCTTATCAGGTTCATCCATATCAATGGCCTACTATCGGAAAGGAGATCAGTCATATTGAAAATGCCACACTTGATGATGTGCAGGATTTTCATCAAAAATACTATGCCCCTGACAATGCGGTACTTACCCTTGCCGGGAATATTGAAACCGGAGCCGCCCTGGATATGGTTAATAAATGGTTTGGGGATATCCCATCTTACAGTGCTGAAAATGGCCAAATTCCCATGGAACCGACCCAGAGAGAACGCAGGTTTTTGGAAATAGAAGCAGAAGTGCCGCTTGACGCACTCTATATGGCATTTCATATGCCCGGGCATACCGAGCGGGACTATATACCTGCCGATCTGCTCAGTGATTTGCTGGGCAGGGGCAAGTCGTCTATGTTATACCAGGCACTTGTAAAGGAAAAGAAAATATTTAATAATATTAGCGCTTATATCACAGGTACTGCCGACCCCGGATTGCTGATTGTTTCCGGGAAATTGAACCCCGACCATACACCGGAAGAAGGTGAGCAGCTTGTCATGGAAATCATTGATAAATTAAAGCATAATCTTCAGGACAGGGAAGTGCAGAAAGTGATCAACCAGGCAGAGTCGGCCTATTATTTTGCCAATACCGAGCTGGGTAACAAAGCGCTTGCGCTCTCAGTGGCCAATATGCTTGGAGACACCAACATTGTGAATACTGAAATTGAGAAACTGAAGTTGGTCACTAAAGAAAAGCTTGAAAAGCTGGCCGGCAAGCTCCTCGTGCCATCCAATTGCAGTGTGTTATATTACAAATCAAGCAGGCGATGAATGCGCGGCCCGGTCATGGAAAAACAATGATTATCGAACTGCAGTATTTACCACCGGTCGAATATTTCGTATATCTGCTTGCTTATGATAAAACTGTGATTGACGCTGATGATCAATACACCAAGCAGACCTATCGCAACAGGTGCAGAATAAGGGGGGCGAATAAAGTTGAAGATCTGGTAGTTCCCGTTATGAAAGGCAGGGGACAGGGAAAGCTGACACGGGAAGTGACTATAGATTATAAACAGAAATGGCTCGGCAAGCACAAAAGAGCCATTCAGTCGGCCTATGGGAAAGCACCCTTTTTTGAGTATTATGCTGATGAGTTATTTGAAATTTTTGATGAGAGACTGCCTCTGCTGTATGAATTAAACAAGAAGTTACTGACAAAATGTCTTGAATTTCTGGATGTTTCTCCGGCTATTGAATTTGGCAGCGTTAGGGAGCTTGATGAAAAACAGCTTATTTTTGCCAAAAACAAAATAAATCCTAAAAACAGCAGAGACAGACTGCAGGGATTCAGGCCGCAAAAATATTTTCAGGTCTTTGGCAAAAACTTTGCGGAAAACCTGAGCATCATTGATTTGATTTTCAATGAAGGGCCGTCGGCAAAGAAGATTTTGGAAAATTCTTTGCATTTGAAAAGACAAATTTGATAAATAACTGTTTAATTATTACGTTCGTTAAATATACGGTGACAGGAAT
>WGED01000473.1 GCA_015492915.1 Cyclobacteriaceae bacterium | reverse complement strand
GTGTCTGTGTTCAGGTTGAAAATAGATGAAAATTCATGTATTTTGAAGAATTATTGCATTAAGGCGGATAATCTTATTTATATAAAAATTCAGGGAGAAAAGAAGCAGTAAGGAGTGAGAGAAAGGATCTTTTGTAGATTCAATGGGCAAAACATCATGATAGAAATAAATATGCTTGGGATAAAATTGTGGATGAATTCATACAATCACTGATTTTTAACCCAAAATTCTCAATAACCTTTCTATTCCGAGCTTAAATTACTTCAAAATCAGACACTTCGTTCACGTTTGATTCGTCACCATAAAAGTGCATTATGCCTCTTCATCAAACGTGCTGATTTTCTTCCCGCCCTGGCGGGACAAGTTGTACTTTAACCTCTCATAACGAAATCCTGGTGAGAATTTTGGGTTTAAGCAATATACCTGAAATACCCTGGTGTTTTCAATAATCCTGCCATCAACCGGGTCCTCCTGATTTTGCGGGGCATGTTCCTATGAATAAATGGCTATTTTCCCATAATATGTTGAGGCGCCGGCCTTTTTCAGGCTTTTGTCTAAAACTGAAAGATATTCATAAGTGAGGCATCACGGGCTTCAAGCATGGTCTCGTTCATCAGATATTTGTCAACGGCTCGTGCGGCTTCCCGGCCTTCTGCGATGGCCCATACTACCAGCGATTGCCCTCTCCTCATGTCACCGGCAGCGAAGATCTTCTCCACGTTCGTCTGATAGTTATCGGCTTTGATATTACCGCGATTGTCCAGTTCCAGGTCGACGCTCTCACACAGATGATCCGTTTCGCCATGAACAAAACCGATGGCCAGAAGCACCAGATCACAAGGGATCTCACGCTCTGTTCCCTCAAGCTCCCTGAATTCCGGCTTTCCGGAATAACCCACTTCCCATTGGATGTCAACGATCTTAAGTGCTTTCACATTACCGTTTTCATCAGGGATGAATTCCTTGGTCAGAATCGACCACAAGCGCTCAGCACCTTCTTCGTGTGATGTCGAAGTGCGCAGTATGTTTGGGTATTTAGGCCAGGGATCTTTCTCCGTCCTGTGCTCAGGGGGTTTGGGCAGCAGTTCGACCTGAGTGACGGATTTGGCGCCATGCCTGTTGGAGGTGCCCACGCAGTCTGAGCCTGTATCGCCACCACCGATGACGACGACATGCTTGCCTTTGGCCGAAATGGAAATATCATCAGGGATCACATCTCCGGCTACCCTTTTGTTTTGCTGGGTCAGAAATTCCATGGCAAAATGTACACCTTTCAGGTCTCTGCCTTTGATATTAAGATCCCGCGGCTTTGTCGAGCCACCGCACAGTACCACGGCGTCCACATCATCGACAATAGCCTTGAAAGGAATATCGACTCCGACATTTACACCCGTTCTGAAAGTGATGCCTTCCGCTTCCATGATTCCAAGTCGCCTGTCAAGATATGATTTTTCAAGCTTGAAATCAGGGATGCCATAACGCAACAATCCGCCTATTCTGTCTGCTCTTTCGAACACGATAACCTGATGACCCGCTTTGTTGAGTTGTGCCGCTGCCGCTAGTCCTGAGGGGCCCGATCCGATAATAGCCACCTTCTTGCCCGATCGGTATTTGGGCATCTGCGGCTTTATAAGATTCAGTTGGAAAGCTTTTTCAATGATCCATTTTTCAATGAATTCTATCGTAATAGCAGGTTTGTTGATGCCCAACACACAGGCTGCTTCGCAGGGTGCCGGGCATATTCTGCCCGTGAATTCAGGGAAATTGTTCGTGCTCAGCAGGATTTCTGCTGCTAAGCCCCAATCCTCATGATAAACGGCATCATTGAATTCGGGGATGATGTTACCCAGCGGACATCCAATGTGGCAAAACGGCACACCGCAATCCATACAACGCGCAGCTTGCCGCACTTTTTTTTCATCCGGGACATCGAGGTAAATCTCTTTGTAATCTTTTATCCTTTCTTTGGGATCCCTCTTTGGGGGCAACTCCCTGTCAAATTCCAAAAATCCTGTTGGCTTACCCATTTATTAAATCTTTCTATACTTCATAATTATTAAACCTGTTGCCTGCCATGAATTTCAGGCTATTTTTCCCTTCCGCCTCATGTCAGACGGCCTGTTCAAGTCTGGCCTTTCGCTCGAGCAGCACACGCTTGTAATCCCGTGGCATCACCTTGATGAATTTCCTCAATGATTCTTTCCAATTGTCGAGTATGCCTTTGGCTACGGTGCTGCCCGTGAATTTATATTGATTTTCAATCATCCTTTTCAGTGTGGAGATATCCTCATATTCCATCTCATCAAAATCCACCAACTCCATGTTGCAATAATCGTCAAAGGTATTGTCCCTGTCATAGACATAGGCGATGCCGCCGCTCATTCCCGCAGCGAAGTTCCTGCCTGTCTTGCCGAGGATCACCGCGATACCACCGGTCATGTATTCGCAGCCATGGTCACCCACACCTTCCACCACGGCTCTTACGCCCGAATTACGGACGCAGAAGCGCTCTCCGGCCTGGCCCCTGATGTAAGCCTCTCCAGAAGTAGCACCGTAAAAGGCCACATTGCCGATGATGATGTGTTCTTCGGGGATAAAGTTACTTGTTCGGTCCGGGTAAATGATCAGTTGAGCGCCTGACAGTCCTTTGCCAAAATAGTCGTTGGCCTCCCCTTCTAACTCAAAGCGAATACCTCTGGCACCCCAGGCTCCGAAGCTCTGTCCTGCCGAGCCTCTCAGCTTGATCTCGATAGTGCCTTCCGGCAATCCTTTACTTCCATATATTTTTGATATCTCATTCGAAAGGATCGCTCCGACCGACCTGTTTATGTTAATGATATCGAATTCTCCTTTTACAGGTTTCCCTTCCTCAAGTGCAGGCTTTGCCAGTTCGACGAGCTTCCAGTCGAGTGCCTTGCCCAGTTCATGATCTTGTGAGATGCTGCAATAGATGCCCACACTCTCTTCTGCAGATTCCTTGATGCAAATCGGTTCAAGGTTGAGAGTTCTTTTCTTCCAGTGGTCAATATTATCGCGCATCTTCAGCACATCGGCCTGTCCGATCATCTCATCTACCGTTCTGAATCCGAGCTCCGCCATGATCTCACGGAGGTCTTCAGCCAGGAACTTAAAAAGATTGACGATGTATTCCGGTTTGCCGGTAAACATCTTCCGCAATTCTTTATTCTGTGTTGCCACGCCGACCGGGCATGTATTCAGATGACATTTGCGCATCATGATGCATCCTTCGGCAACCAATGCGGCAGTAGCCACGCCCCATTCTTCGGCACCCAGCAGCGCAGCGACGGCAATATCTCTGCCTGTTCTGATTTGTCCGTCAGTCTGCAGCACAATCCTGTCACGCAGTTTGTTTTTTACCAATGTCTGATGTGCTTCGGCAACACCCAGTTCCCATGGCAATCCGGCATGACGGATGGAACTGATCGGCGATGCGCCTGTGCCACCGTCAAATCCCGAGATGAGCACCACATCGGCCTTTGCTTTCGAAACACCGGCAGCAATGGTGCCGACGCCTGCTTCCGAAACGAGCTTCACATTGATGCGCGCTTCGCGGTTGGCATTCTTGAGGTCGTGAATGAGTTGTGCAAGGTCTTCGATAGAATAAATATCGTGATGGGGTGGTGGTGAGATCAGTCCGACTCCCGGGGTAGAATGTCTTACTCTGCCAATCCAGTCGTCCACTTTGTGTCCCGGCAACTGGCCGCCCTCTCCGGGCTTGGCACCCTGTGCCATTTTTATTTGCAATTCATCGGCGTTGGTGAGATAATTGATTGTGACGCCGAAACGTCCTGACGCCACCTGTTTGATAGCAGATCGCTCCCAGTCGCCGTTTTCTTTTCTGATAAACCTGTCTTCATCTTCCCCTCCTTCACCGCTGTTGCTCTTGCCACCTATCCTGTTCATCGCAATTGCCAGCGTGCTGTGTGCTTCGTACGAGATAGAGCCGAATGACATGGCACCAGTCGCAAACCGTTTCAGAATGTTCTCTTTCGGTTCAACTTCTTCGAGAGATATGGAATTTCGCTTTTTGAACTCAAGCAAACCACGTAAGGTGGTGGTTTTTTTCATCTGGTCATTGATCTTTTGGGCATATTGCTTATAGATCTGGTAATCACCCTTTTTTGTTGCCTGTTGCAATAATTGTATCGTTTCCGGGTTGAAAAGATGATGTTCTCCGCGACGCTTCCACTGATAGATTCCACCCACTTCGAGTTGCTGTTTAAGTATTGGCTTATCGGGGAAGGCCAGTTTGTGTCTTACGAGTACCTCACGGGCGATTTCATTAAAACCAAGTCCACCCAGGCGTGATACTGTCCTGAAGAAGCATTTGTCTATGACTTTACGATTAATTCCAACCGCTTCAAATATCTGGGCCCCCTGGTATGACTGTATGGTTGATATTCCCATTTTTGAGAATATCTTGAGCAGGCCGTAATTAATGGCCTTGATGTAATTATTAAAAATTTCGATTTTGTCCATATCCTTCATGAAGACATTCTTCAACTTCAGATCATACAATGTCTCGAAGGTCAGATACGGATTAATAGCACTGGCGCCATAGCCGATGAGCGTTGCATAGTGATGCGTCTCGCGCACGTCGCCTGCCTCTACGATAATACCACAGTTTACTCTCAGCCCTTTCCGAATAAGGTGATGATGTACGGCCCCCGTTGCGAGCAGTGATGGTATGGGAGCTCGCTCTTTGCTCATTTTCCTGTCGGAAAGAATAATTACATTAATCCCATAGCGGGCTGCGTTCTCTGCTTTGTAACATATGTAATCAATGGCTTCTTCGAGGGCGTCGGGTTTGCCGCTGGCATCGAATGTGATATCTATGACTTTTGACTTGAAAAATACACTGTCGAGCGTCCTGATCTTTTCGAGTTGCCTGTTTTTGAGTATGGGTTGTTCCACATAAATCTGCCTGCAGTGTTCGGGAGATTCGTCGAGAAAATTCTTCGTGCTCCCGAAGGATGTCTGCAACGACATCACCAACCGCTCCCTGATGGGATCGATCGGCGGGTTGCTCACCTGGGCAAATAGTTGCTTGAAATAGTTTGAGAGATGCTGACTTTCATCTGATAGTACAGCAAGAGGTGTGTCCGCACCCATGGAACCAACAGGTTCTATCTTTTTCTCCACCATCGGCTGGAGGATCATCTTCATGTCTTCGCTCGTAAAGCCGTGAGCTATCTGCCTTTGTACAAGCGAATCTTTGTCAAAAGTAAATTCATAATCCTCCTTGATCGGAAGGTCCTTGACTGATATTTGATTTTTGTTGAGCCACTCGCGGTATGGCTGTCGGGCACATATATCTTTCTTCAGTTCTTCGTCGCTGATGATTCTACCCTGCTCCAGATCAGCGATGAACATTCTTCCGGGCTGTAGTCGTCCTTTGAGAATCACTTTGGATTGATCCACCGGCAGCGCTCCCGCTTCGGAGGCCATCACCAGCTTATCGTCAGAGGTGAGGCAATACCTCGAGGGCCTCAAACCGTTCCTGTCGAGGGTGGCCCCCACCACTTTTCCATCTGTAAAACAAATGGAAGCAGGTCCGTCCCACGGCTCCATAATGGCAGCATGAAATTCATAGAACGCTTTCTTGTAGTCAGGCATCAGATCGTTGCCCTGCCATGCTTCGGGAATCACCATCATGATCGCATGTGCTATTGAGCGGCCGCCCAGTGTCAGGATCTCAATCATGCTGTCAAGGTTGGCAGAGTCGGAGTGGGTTGCATCACATACAGGGAGCAACTTAGCGATATCTTCTTTGCTGAAATGTGAGGATTCCATCAGCGTCTCCTTCGAACTCATCCAGTTTACGTTGCCCCTGATGGTGTTGATCTCACCGTTGTGTGCGATGTATTTGAAAGGCTGTGCCAGCTTCCATTTCGGGAAAGTATTGGTGGAAAAGCGTGAATGCACCAATGCCAGGGCTGATTTAACCCGTTTGTCTGTCAGATCAGGGAAATAGGGAGCCAGTTGGTCGGTGCGTAACTGACCTTTGTAAACGAGCGTCTTATGAGAGAAGGATACAAAATAGAAGTCACCGTTGTTATTCTCCACATTGTGGCCAATGAAATGGGTGGTGTATTTTTTCAGCACATAAATTTTGCGCTCCAGGGCTTCGGGATCTGTGATGGTGGTATGGCGCACAAACACCTGTTCAATCTTCGGCTCCAGCGATTTGGCTGTGGCGCCGATCATACTATTGTCAGTGGGCACTTCGCGGTAACCGAGCAATTCAAAGCCCAGCTCGCCGATATGCTTGTTGAGGATATAACGGCATTCTTCCCGTACCTCTTCGTTCGCAGGGAAAAAGATCATCCCGACGCCATATTGTCCGTAATCAGGCAGGTTGATGCCTGTTTTGGCGCATTCCTCTTTGAGGAATTCGTGCGGATTCTGAATCAGAATTCCTGCGCCGTCACCCGTTTCAGGCTCACAACCGCAAGCGCCACGGTGTTCCATGTTCATGAGCATTGTGACAGCATCCTTTACGATCTGGTGGGATTTCTTCCCTTTGAGATTGGCTACGAATCCTATGCCGCATGCATCATGTTCCATTTCGGGAACATACATCCCTTTCTTATTGTCGTTGTTCATATTCAAACTGATAGAAAATTATGTATCCCCTGTCGAAAGAGGCATTTGTAATACATTAGCGTCGTGATGAGCGTGGAATATTCTCTTTCGCTACACTTCACACGACTTTTAAAAAAGTGATCGGCGATCACTCTCATAAGTTGTTGCAAGGCGATGAGCTTTCTGTGCTCTTTATGACCGGATCGCCTTTTTTTGAGCCTACAAAAATAGGCAAAAAAATCGAGGAATTTTACGGATATCGTAAAAAAATCGAATTAACATTAAACGAAAATCGGCAAAATGCCATAAAAACTGTTGTGATTCACATTTGGCTAAAAGACTGTTTTTTAGCTCTTTTCACTCAGTACATGCTTCAAAATGGCTATGATTTTATCAGCTTCTTCAGCAGTAAGAATAAGCGGCGGTACCAGTCTGATGACATGCTGTGCCGTACAACTGACGAGCAGGCCGTTTTGGAGTAATTTAAGCGCCAGCTCACGGCACGGCTCTTCAAACTCTATCCCGATCATCAGACC
>WGED01000472.1 GCA_015492915.1 Cyclobacteriaceae bacterium | reverse complement strand
GCAATTGTCTGTCCGTATAGAACTATTGTTGAATCAACCATAATTGTATTTGTTTAAATTAAAAAATAGGGTATTTCCACTTAAAAAAATGCAGGATATTCCTTACGGGTAATATCTGCCAGGTTCATGGTTTTCAACAGATTATTGAGGGATGAGCTTATCTCTTCCCATTTATCGTGCATCGCACATTTTTCTATCAGGTGGCAATCGGTATAGCCGAAAAAACATTCATTGCTCAAAACGCCGTCTTCCATGCAAACCACGATGTCATACAACGAAATTTCACTTTTCTTTTTCGTAAGTCTGTATCCGCCGTGTTTACCTTGCACGCTATTAATAAGTCCTTTTTTGGTCAGGTTGGTCAGTTGTTTGCGCAAATACCTGTATGGGATTTTCACCTTATTATAAATTTCATCGGTACTGTATATTTTTCTTTCATCGAGGGCCAGAAAGCCGAGTATCCGGAAAGCGTATTCAGTGCTCTTATTGAAATTCATAAATGACACCCAGAGGTATTATTTTCTATGTGAAGCTATATAATTAAATGTTTACCGCATATGACAATTGTCACGTTTTGATTAAAAAAATTCTGATGAAAAAGAGGGGAAAGTTCAGGAGTGTTCTGTGGTGGTATTTATCCTATGAAAAAATGATCATTTTTATCATTATCCGGTCGTCACGACCAAATTGAGGAGATTTTCCATTAATTTTAGAATATGTGCAACTCCCCCGTAATTCTTTAGTCTTTAACCTGGTAATTATCAGAATTGGAGATCTCCCATCAAAATAATCGTCATGAATTGATCAACCGCTGTCTCGACGGCGATCAAAAGGCCTATTACCAATTGTACAAAATGTATTCAAAAGCCATGTACAACATTTGCCATAGAATGCTCGGCGATAAGACACGGGCGGAAGATGCCTTGCAGGAGGCTTTTGTGAGCGCTTTTCAGAATCTCCACAGCTTTGAGGGAAGAGCTTCTTTCGGGGCCTGGCTCAAGCGGATTGTTGTGAATACCGCTGTCAGCCATTTGAAAAAGAGACGGATTGACTTTGAGGAGATTGATGAGAGAATGGATGTGCTGCCTGAAGACAGTCATGTAGGGCAGGAAGAAAATGATCTGATTCTACAGGTAGACGCCATAAGGGAAGCGATCAGGCAATTACCGACAGGTTTCAGAACGGTATTTTCGTTGTATTTGCTTGAAGGTTATGATCATGGGGAGATAGCTGAAATACTGGATATTTCAGAATCGACATCCAAAACGCAATATAAGAGGGCGAAAATGAAGCTGAGAGAGATATTAAAAAAGGAATATCATGAACGATAAACTGGAAAAATTCATCAGGGACCATCGCGATGAGTTGGACGACAAACTTCCGCGCGAAGACTTATGGGAGCAGATACAGGCTGACATTCAGCCTAAAAGGATTAAGCCGCCTAAAAACCGGTCGCTGGTTTTCTGGAAAGTAGCGGCTGCCGTGTTGTTGCTACTCACCTCATGGCTGGCATATGAAAAAGTGACGAAAAATTTTCAGGATGACTCACAGAATGATCTCGTTGCGGTGAATGATCAGTTGGCGGAGGCGGAGACATTTTATACGCAACTTATCAGTGAAAAGAAAGAGGAGGTTCTGGAAAAGGCCTCATCATTCGGCCTCGACCGTGACTTTATGAAGGAACTGAATACACTGGATTCCATGTATGATGTTCTAAAAAAAGATCTGGAGGTAGCAGATCAGCAAAATGTCCGCGACGCCATCATCCTGAACCTTCAGTTGAGGATCAGGATACTGAATGAACAATTAAAAATTATTCAATCAATCGAAAATAAAGTCAAAGATGAAAAGATCGTTTTATAACTCAATTTTCATTGCAGCAATCGCGCTGATCTGGTCTGCGGCAAGTTTGCATGCCCAGGAAGTGACAAAACGCATAGCCAAAAACTATAAAATTGCTGATGATACGAAGATCAGTATCAGCAACAAATTTGGTGATGTGGTCATCAGGATATGGGATAAGGACGAAATTGATATCAAGGTGGAGATAGAGGCCCGGGGCAGAAATGAGTCGAGAACACAGAAAATCCTCGATGCGATCGAGGTGAATTTTACCGATCACATATCAGCGGGGCTCCTGTCAGTCAAAACGGTTGTCGGAAATACGGGTAATAATGCTTCATTCAGTATAAACTATGAAATATCCATGCCCGGCGAAAATCCGTTACAACTGACCAACACATTCGGTAGTGTATTTATGGGCAGTTACCGGGGCGATCTGCAATTGCGGGTAAAGTACGGCCAGTTCATGGCTGAAAATCTTGCCAATGCTGACTTAACGATTGCTTTTTCCTCTTCGCGTGGTGAGGTAGAAGCATTGTCTGCGGGTCGCCTGGATTTGAGTTATTCCAAAATGACCCTTGATGAAGTAGGTGATGTCAGGATTGAGAGCAAATTTTCAGATATTGATATCGAACATGCCGGCAATATCAAACTGGAGGCGCGATACGGGGATATTGACATCGGCAGTGTGAAATCACTCGACGGCGAGCTGCAGTTTGTCGGACTTGATATAGCATATCTCTCTGACCGCCTCGTGCTCGAAGGCCGTTATGGTGATGGCATAAGAATCGATAAAATTTCAAAGGATTTTAAGGAGATAGATATAGAGAGTGAATTCTCTACTGTAAGATTGAATTTGCAGCGCGGGGTAGCGACAAAACTGGATTTTGACCTTGCATTTGGCAACCTAAAAGTGGATGGTGAAAATGTTACATTCACGCGTGTAATAAAAGAAACGACAACGAGCGAATACACCGGATATATGGGCAATCCTCAGGCGAGCTCTTCCATCAAAGTTAGCACCCGCTACGGCAACATCAGGCTGGAGGTTGATTAACCGGAATTAATAACGCTGACAGGGGTTTCGGTGATTTATCCCGAAATTCTCAATAACCTTTCTATTCCGAGCTTAAATTACTTCAAAATCAGGCACTTCGTTCACGTTTGATTCGTCACCATAAAGGTGCATTATACCTCCTCATCAAACGTGCTGATTTTATTCCCGCCCTGGCGGGACAAGTTGTGTTTTAACCTCTCATAACGAAATCCTGGTGAGAATTTTGGGTTTAATCGTCAGCAATCTGCAGAGCTTCGGGGGTGACAGGCCCTGGGCAATGCTTCCTGCGTCAAAGGCACTCAATTAATCGGGCGCCGTCAAATGATGGAGGCTGATTTCGCAACCCGGGATAACCTTTGTACAGGGTTATGCAGCCATGAGAAATCACCGATTTTTCATGAGCGAAAACTGCGGAGGCTGTGATTTACAGGCGTTGACTTGAAATAAGCGATTATTATTCACATTTTCGAAACTAAAACGACAGGATATGATCGCGGTAATACAGCGAGTGACCAAAGCGAATGTGACCATTGAGGGTAAAGTGACGGGCACCATTAGCGACGGGCTGATGGTGTTGCTGGGTATTGAAGATGCTGACAATCAGGACGATATAGGCTGGTTGTCGCGCAAGATCATCAACCTGCGCATCTTTGACGACGAAAATGGCGTGATGAACAAAAGCCTGCTCGACACAGGGGGCGACATCCTGCTCGTGAGCCAGTTCACCCTGCACGCTTCTACCAAAAAAGGCAATCGCCCGTCGTACATCAGAGCGGCAAAGCCCGATGTGGCCACACCGCTGTATGAAAAATTCATCCAACAGCTTGAGGCTGATCTTGGTAAAACTGTTCAGACAGGCGAGTTCGGTGCCATGATGCAGATCAGCCTTGTGAACGACGGTCCCGTTACTATCATAATAGACACAAAAGATAAAAAATAATGGAGATCAGAAAAGCACAGGAGCTCGTTGACCGGTGGATAAAGACCGTGGGCGTTCGCTACTTTGATGAGCTTACCAACATGGCCATGCTCACCGAGGAGGTGGGCGAGGTAGCGCGCATCATCGCACGGCGCTACGGCGAGCAGTCATTCAAGGATACTGACGAGGAAAAAGATCTCGGTGACGAACTGGCCGATGTGCTCTGGGTGGTCATTTGTCTTGCCAATCAGACGGGTATAGATCTGACGGAGGCACTCGAAAAAAATCTTGAAAAGAAAAATATCCGCGATGCCACCCGGCACCGTAACAATCCCAAATTGAAAAAATAGTCTTTTTTTCATGACATCTCTCAGCGATTTTCCATGATAAATCATCGATTTCCCATGTTGAAATCTTTTTTCGGGCAGTCTGTTAAAAATAGTCCATTTTTCATGATTGTGGCATAAAATTTGGCTTTGAGATGAAAAAGCCAACCGATTATGAAAAGCATACCATACTACCTGTTCATTAGCTTGTTGGCGCTGGCTTGTACAACGCCAATATATTATCAGCAAGCAGTTAATGATCTCCCCTCCGTACCTACTACTTACAGGGCGGGTGTTTTTTTTAAAGGAGATGACATCCCCCGGGAGCCGTATTTCGAAGTCATTGAATATAATAATGTGGTAAAGGGAAGATGGGATGAGGAGAAGATCAGGAATTTTCTGCAAAAAGAAGGAAGACTGGAGGGGGTGGACTTATTCATTGATGTTGAATATAGCTATTCAACCAACCAGGAAACTACGTGGCTTACCCTGTTGGCGGATCTGATCGATTATGAAAATACCGAGCCCTACCGGCAAACCGTTTTCTATACCGGAATTCGTGGCAGGGGGGTGGTCTTTCTGAGACATCTCGATTTTATCGGTAGCTTGCCGGAATACGAATATTTTTATCTGATCGATGAAAAAACAGATTTGCCCCGGCCGTTTTTTAATATTGAATACAAGCTTACCGGACAGATATTTAAAGTATATCCTTCATCTCAGGAAGCAATGGAA